>NZ_JBFUMO010001035.1:0-1107 GCF_054049355.1 Roseateles sp. P5_E11
GCGCAGGTCTACCTGAAGCGCGAGGACCTCAACCACACCGGCGCACACAAGATCAACAACGTCATCGGCCAGGCCCTGCTGGCCAAGCGCATGGGCAAGCCGCGCGTCATCGCCGAGACCGGCGCCGGCCAGCACGGCGTGGCCACGGCGACCATCTGCGCGCGCTACGGCCTGGAGTGCGTCGTCTACATGGGCAGCGAGGATGTGAAGCGCCAGTCGCCCAATGTCTACCGCATGAAGCTGCTCGGTGCGACCGTCGTGCCGGTGGAGAGCGGCAGCAAGACGCTGAAGGACGCCCTCAACGAGGCGATGCGCGACTGGGTCACCAACGTCGAGAACACCTTCTACATCATCGGCACCGTGGCCGGCCCGCATCCCTATCCGATGATGGTGCGCGACTTCCAGCGCGTCATCGGGCTGGAGTGCCTGGAGCAGATGCCCGAGCTGGCCGGCCGCCAGCCGGACGCCGTCATCGCCTGCGTGGGCGGTGGCTCGAACGCCATCGGCATCTTCCACCCCTATATCCCGCACGAGGCAGTCCGGCTCATCGGCGTCGAAGCAGAAGGGCAGGGCATCGCCAGTGGCAAGCATGCCGCGACGCTGACCGCTGGCAGCCCCGGCGTGCTGCACGGCAACCGTACCTACCTGCTGCAGGACGAGGATGGCCAGATCATCGAGACGCATTCCATCTCGGCCGGCCTGGACTACCCCGGTGTCGGCCCCGAGCACGCTCACTTGAAGGACATCGGCCGTGCCGAATACGTCGGCGTCACCGACGCCGAGGCACTGTCGGCCTTCCACCGGCTGTGCCGCACCGAAGGCATCATCCCGGCGCTGGAATCCAGCCACGCGGTCGCGCATGCCATCAAGCTCGCCCCGACGCTCGGCCAGGACAAGGTGCTGCTGGTCAACCTCAGCGGCCGGGGCGACAAGGACATCGGCACCGTGGCCGACCTGTCCGGCGCTGCCTATTTCGACCGACCTTCGCAAGCGGGCGAGATGGTCAAGGGAGGTGCGCAATGAGCCGCATCGCCACCACTTTCGACCAGCTCAAGGCCGCCGGCCGCAAGGCGCTGATCCCCTTCGTCACCGCGGGTGATCCGTACC
>NZ_JBFUMO010001036.1:0-1100 GCF_054049355.1 Roseateles sp. P5_E11
GGCTGAGGATGAAGAGCTCGCCCTTGAGCATCTCGCGGAAAGCGGCATAGGGGCGTGCATAGACCAGCGTGATCAGCGTCGCGACGCAGGCGAAGCCGGCCAGCAGGTGGCCCATGGGGTCGGCGACCACCATGTCCTGCATGGCATAGGTGGTCAGGCCGGCGTTGAAGTAGCTGAAGTGCAGGCCACCCACGACGATGAGGGTCAGCTGGGTCAGCCAGTAGGTCGGGCGGCGCTGCTCGTCGGTGACCCACAGGTCCACCAGGGCAACCACGCAGCCCATCGCCAGCAGCAGGATTTCGGGGTAGATCGCGAGCCAGTTCATGTCGTTCATTGTTCTTGCCTCTGCTCGAAATCAGGCCGGGATCTTGCTGAGCGCGACATGCCTGAGCAGCTCGGTGACCGAGTTGTGCATCACGTCGGTGAAGGGCTTGGGATAGAGGCCCATGTACAGCGTCGCCACGGCCAGCAGAGCGAGCATGAGGAATTCGCGGGTATTGATGTCGGTCAGCGCGCGCACGTCGTCGTTGGCAATATCGCCAAAGTAGACGCGCTTGATCATCCACAGCGTGTAGGCCGCGCCAAAGACCAGGGCCGTCGCGGCGATGCCGCCCAGCCAAAAGTTGGCCTTGACGGTGCCGAGGATGACCATCCACTCGCCGACGAAGCCGGCCGTGGCGGGCAGGCCGCAGTTGGCCATGCCGAAGAAGACGGCAAAGGCAGCGAACTTGGGCATGGTGTTGACGACACCACCATAGGAAGCGATCTCACGCGAGTGCACGCGGTCGTAGAGCACGCCGATGCACAGGAACATCGCACCCGACACGAAGCCGTGCGAGATCATCTGTACCAGGCCGCCAGAGACGCCCAGTTCGTTGAAGATGAAGAAGCCCAGCGTCACGAAGCCCATGTGGGCGATGGACGAGTAGGCCACCAGCTTCTTCATGTCCTTCTGCACCAGGGCCACCAGGCCGATGTAGACGACGGCGATCAGCGACAGCGCAATGATCAGCCAGGACCAGTGGCGGGCGGCGTCCGGCGCGATCGGCAGCGAGAAACGCAGGAAGCCATAGCAACCCAGCTTCAGCATGATGGCCGCC
>NZ_JBFUMO010001037.1:0-1094 GCF_054049355.1 Roseateles sp. P5_E11
CAACCAGCCCGACTGCGGTTTGCGTCTTGCAGCCACTGCCTTTGCGGGGCAACGGGCGCCATGGGGAGACTGCGAACAGGTTCCGGCCAGTCTAGTCCCGGGGTCCGACACCTGAACGTCACAACCGCGACCCTTGCACCCCGGGGAAACACCCGGGTGAGCGAGGCCTTCGGCCCTCTCACTAAACTGGCCGGCTGATGAAAGTTCTGAGTCGCCCGTTCGACGAACCCGCTCTTCCCGGCGACGCGGCCCTGCCGCCTGACCGGGCCCCAAGCCCCGAAGTGTCCTTTTCATCATGAGCCACGATTCCAGCAAGACCTACCCCGTCCAAAAGACCGACGCCGAATGGCGCGAGCAACTCGATGCCACGCAGTACCAGGTCGCCCGCCATGCGGGGACGGAGCGCGCCTTCAGCGGCAAGTACTGGGACCACTTCAAGGACGGCCACTACAACTGCATCGGCTGCGGCACGCCGCTGTTCGAGTCCGACACCAAGTTCGACGCCGGCTGCGGCTGGCCGAGCTACTGGGCCCCGGTCAACAGCGAAGTCATCGAACGCATCGTCGACAGCAGCCACGGCATGGTGCGGGTCGAGGTCCGCTGCAACAAATGTGGCTCGCATCTGGGACACGTCTTCCCGGACGGTCCCGAGCCGACGGGTGAGCGTTACTGCATCAACTCCGCCTCCATCGATTTCGTGAAAGACAATCCCGGCGCATGAAACTGCTGCTCGACTTTCTTCCGCTGATCCTTTTCTTCATCGTCTTCAAAGGCGCTGAAGGGCACGCCGATGCAGCGGCAGCGTTCTCGACCGAACATTTCGGCTTCCTGGTCTCCGGCGGCGTTGTCGGCGCCCAGGAAGCGCCGGTTCTGCTGGCCACGCTGGTGGTCATGATCGCCACGCTGGCGCAGGCGGCCATCCTGAAGCTGCGCGGCAAGAAGATCGATCTGATGCTGTGGATCAGCCTCGTGCTGGTCGTGACTCTGGGCGGTGCCACGATCTGGTTCCACAACGAGACCTTCATCAAGTGGAAGCCCACCGGCCTGTACTGGGCCATGGCGCTGACGCTGTGGATCTCGCAGGCAGCGTTCGG
>NZ_JBFUMO010001038.1:0-1085 GCF_054049355.1 Roseateles sp. P5_E11
GCCCAGGCCCATGGCGAAGAGATAGACGCCGATGACGGTGGAGAACTGCAGCACCGAGTCGCCAAGCAGATAGCTGGCCAGCGCGCCGGCCGCCAGCTCGTAGACCAGGCCGCAGGCGGCGATGACGAAGACGCTGGCGAGCAGCAGCAGCTCGGCCAGTGAAGCGCGAGCGGTGGGCTGCTGCTCGGTCACGGCTTGAGCAGCACCGAGAAGGCCAGCCGCTTGCCGTCCGGGCTGGCGGCGATGTTGCGGATGGCGCCGCCCAGGTCGGCGAGTTCGGCAAAGGCCTGGAAGCTGCCGCCCAGCTTGCCATCCCAGCGCAGCAGCAGATTGCCGCGCGCCATCAGCATCGAGCCATCGGGCAGGGCCACGAAGTACTGGCTGCGGTTGGCGTCTTTTTCGCCCTCCGGGCCGACGGGCGTCTCCACCAGCACCTGCGGCGACTTGTCAGCTGCGCCCATCGCACAGATGCGCCAGTGGGCCGGGTCGGTCTGGTCGACGAAGAGGGCGCGCTTGCCGTCGGCCGTGCGGCCCAGCGACCGGCCGGGCTTGGCGGTCAGCAGCGTCTGCTGGCCGGTGGTGCGGCTGATGAGCACAGCCCGGTGGTTGTTGCGCTCCGGCACGTCGTCGACGATGAAGGCGGCCAACTGGTCGGGGTTGACCCAGGCGTGGTAGCCGATGCGCTTGGTCGGTACGACCGGCGCGACGGGCTTGCCGTCCCAGCCGAAGAGCCAGAGTGAGGGCTCGTTCATCTCGATGCCGTAGGCCGGGTCCGCGGTGATGACGCGGATGGCCGAGAAGCCGCTGCCGTCGGCCAGCGGCGTCGGCGAGTAGAGGTTCTCGGTCGTCGTGGTGACGGCCACGGTCGTGCCCTTGGCAAGGTCGTGGCGGTAGATGTTGTTTGAACCGGTGCGGCCCGAGGTGTAGACGACGGCCGCGCCGTCGTGGGTGAAGGCCGGCTGGAAGTTGTTGCCCTTGCCGGGCGTGATGTTGCGGGTGTCGCTGACCTTGCCCGTGGCGACGTCGAGCCGTGCGACGAAGATGGCCACGTCGGGTGGTGCATCGGCGGCCGAAACGGGCAGGGC
>NZ_JBFUMO010001039.1:0-1083 GCF_054049355.1 Roseateles sp. P5_E11
CCTTTCCGCTGCGTGGCTCACTAATACATTAGTACACACCCTCGTTGACTGAGGTTTCCTGTGGACGTAAATTGAAAATGTGTGCGCTACCATTTAATGGTGGAGGCGTCCTAGAACCCATCAGGAGACAAAGACAAGATGAGCAAGACCAATTCGCCGCCGCGCCGCCGCGCCCGCCTGGATCGACAGCTGGCCCTGGGCACCACGCTGCTGGCCAGCCTGATCACGCAGGCCTATGCGCAGACCGCGCCGACGGCACCGAGCCAACAACTGGAGACGGTCGTCGTGACCGGCATCCGCAGCTCGTTGGCTGCCTCGGCGCTTTCGAAGCGCGACAACATCGGCCTGTCGGACTCGATCCACGCCGAAKACATCGGCAAGTTCCCGGACAACAACCTCGCCGAGTCGATCTCGCGCATCCCCGGCGTCCAGGTGAACCGCGACGTGACGGGTGAGGGTTTGAACATCCAGGTCCGCGGCCTGGGTTCCAACTTCACGCGCATCCTGATGAACGGTAACCCCGTCGCATCGGCCTCCACGAGCTTCAGCAGTGCCGGTAGCGCCAACCGCGAAGTCGACCTGGACTTCATGCCGGGCGACCTGTTCTCGCGCATCACGGTGTCCAAGAGCCCCACGGCCGGGATGCTGGAAGGCGCTATCGCCGGCGTCGTGAACATGCGCAACGCCCGCCCGTTCGACAAGGCCGGCACGCGCGGCACCGTCAAGCTGCAACTGGCCAAGAACGACCCCGCGCCCAAGCCCAGCACGCGCGGCACGGCGCTCTACAGCACGACGTTCGGCGACACCTTCGGCGTGCTGGCCGGCGTGTCCTTCGCCCGCAACAAGATCACCACGCGTGGCTTCGAGGACGGTACCGACTGGGTCACGCCCCGTCTGACCAACCCTTTGCAGACCGGCACGGGTACCTCAACCACCAACGGTGCCTGGGGCATCCCGACGACTGTGCCCGCTGCGGCCGCCGGTACCTATGGTTCGACGACATTGGCAGCCGGCCAGTCCGTCGATATGGCGCTGCTGAAACAGCTGAACCCCGATGCCACGATCCAGCAACTGGACAACGGC
>NZ_JBFUMO010001040.1:0-1081 GCF_054049355.1 Roseateles sp. P5_E11
GTGCGTCGCCGTCAAAGCTCCGCCACCTGGCTGTTGTTGGCCCATATGGGGCTGGTCACCTATGCCAGCCTCTACCCCTTCTGGCCCTGGCGCTGGCCGCCCGGCATGGGCCTGCCCTGGTTGTTCAGCCTGCCCTGGCCGGCCCGCTTCTGGGCCTTCGACGTCGAGGCCAACCTGATTGGCTACATCCCCCTGGGCCTGCTCGGTTTTGCTGCGGCGATGCGCTCGGGCTGGGGGGTGCGCGGCGGGCTGCTGCTCGGCCTGCTGCCCGGGCCGGCGCTTTCGTTTGCGATGGAGACCCTGCAGTTCTTCGTGCCGGGCCGCGTGCCCTCCCTGTCTGACTGGGTCCTGAACTCGGCCGGCAGCCTGCTCGGTGCCGCCCTGGGCCTGGTGCTCAGCGCCCTCGGGGGCCTGGAGCGCTGGGAGGACGTGCGCGACCACTGGTTTGGCGCCAGCAGCGCACCGGCCCTCGCTCTGCTGGCGCTGTGGCCGCTGGCACTGCTGTACCCGACGCCGCTGCCTTTCGGCCTTGGTCAATGGCTGCCCTGGTGGCGGGGAATGTTGCTGGATGCCCTGACCGGCACGCCCTGGGCGCTGAACTGGGGCGACGCGGTCACCGTCGAGCATGAGCTGCCGCCTGGCCTGGAGGCGCTGGCCATCGCCCTCGGGCTGCTGGCGCCGGTGCTGTTGATGATCACCGTCGCTCGCTCCGGCCTGCGCCGGCTGGCGCTGGCCGGGGGGGCGGTGCTGCTGGGCCTGCTGGGTACGGCGACGTCAACCGCGATGGCCTTCGGGCCCGACCATGCATGGGCCTGGCTCAGCGATGCCACACGCCCCGGCGTGGGCCTGGGCGTCGTGCTGGCCTTGGTGGCCTGCTTGCTGCCCTCGCGTGTCGCGGCGGCCCTGGGCCTGTTCGTGCTGTGCGCCTTGATCGGCCTCATCAGCTTGGCGCCCAGCGACCCCTACTTGGCCTTGAACATGCAGGCCTGGGAGCAGGGCCGCTTCATCAACCTCTATGGGCTGACGCGCTGGGTGGCCTGGACCTGGCCGTTCATCGCCCTCGTCTGGCTCGCCGCCCGGC
>NZ_JBFUMO010001041.1:0-1078 GCF_054049355.1 Roseateles sp. P5_E11
GTCGTCGAGTCACAGGGGTACTCGATCGAAAAGCTCTTCGATCCTTCCATCAGCACCGCACGTATGCCCGCTGAGACGATGGGCCCCTCGCTCCCTCCGTCGCCTATCGCGTCATCGCACACCTTCAGGTAATTGACACCGACCGCATAGCGTGGCCCCTGCAGCGCGTTCGCGGTGGCGAAGCAGCGCCACGCCTCATTCACCGCAACGATGGATCCCTGTGCATCGAGAACGGCGATATGGGCGGGCAGAGCATCGAGAATCGCGGCCTGCTTCACCGCCTCGTTGCGGCGTGAGTGCTCCTGGGAGCGGCGCAGCAGGGAGGTCCGACCGAGTTGGTCAGTCACCGTGTCCACCTCGCCCCCGGTCAGCTCCTCCAGCCTTTGTTCGATCACGTGGAAAGATTCGATCAGCCTGGCGATCTCCTCGCTGACATCGTCAGCCGGCGGTAGCTCATTCGGCTTCACGGCTGCCGCCTTCCGGCAACCCCAGGGCCTGCAGCAAAGGCTGGGCCTGGCTGAGCGTGCCGACGATGCGGCGGGTCGGTGAAGGCGAGAGCTTGAACAGCGTCGGTGTCATCAATACGCCTGCCGCCATCGCCAGCTTGGGCTCTCGGAACACGTCGACCACCTCGATCTCATGCCGCTTCGGCAGATGGACGCGACATAGGGCTGACAGATTGTCGAGTGCCTGCGCCGAATTCAGCGCGTCGCCGRCAACGTAGAGCCGGAACTTGAACAAGCTGCGGCGGTTCATAGAGTGCTCGCTTTCGTGACAGCCTTGGCTGCCGGTTTTGCAGCATCGGCACCGCGCAGTTCGCGCATGCGGGTATGGCCGCGTGACAGTTCGCGCTCGCTGCTTTCGGTGGCGCTGGCCAGCAAGGCCTTTTCGACCTGCTTTGCAACCAGCTCGGTCTGCAGCGACTTCACTCGCACCTCCAACTCGGCCTCTTCGGCATCCAGCCTGACGCGCTTGAGTTTGCGGGCGACCTCGGCGGCGTCGGTCGACGAACGCTCGGCGCGTTCCTTTTCCCAGCGCAGCGTGCCCATCAGGACTTCACCACCGGCGGTATAGGTAT
>NZ_JBFUMO010001042.1:0-1071 GCF_054049355.1 Roseateles sp. P5_E11
ACCCCTTCCTGATGGTGCGCACGCCTTATGGCTGCGGGCCCTACGGCGTGGACCGCGATGGCATCAAGGGCCTCGCGCCGAACGAGGAGTTCCTGAAGGCCGGCTACATCTTTGTCTGCCAGGACGTGCGCGGCCGCAACATGTCGGAAGGCGAGTTCATCGAGATGACGCCGCACAAGCCCGTCAAGAAGAGCGTGGCTGACGTCGATGAAAGCTCTGACACCCACGACAGCGTGCAGTGGCTGCTGGACCGCATTTCCGGCAACAACGGCCGCGTCGGCCTCTGGGGCGTGTCCTACCCGGGCTTCTACACCTCGGCCTCCATCATCGACTCGCATCCGGCCATCAAGGCCGCGTCGCCGCAGGCGCCCATTGCCGACCTCTTCAAGGGCGACGACAGCTATCACGGTGGGGCCTTCATGCTGGCGGCCAACTTCGGCTTCTACACCGGCTTCAAGCCGCAGCAGGCACCGGTGCCGCCGCCCAAGCAATGGCCGCAGTTCGACTGGGGCACGCTGGACGGCTACGAGTTCTACCTGCAGCACGGCAACCTCGACGCGCTGGCGCAGCGGCTGGCCAAGGATGGCGGCCCCAACCCCTACTTCGACGTGCAGATCGAGCATGACCGCTACGACGAGTTCTGGAAGTCCCGCGCCATCACGCCGCATCTGAAGAACATCCGCGCCGCCGTGTTGACGGTGGGCGGCTGGTTCGACGCCGAGGACCTGGCCGGCCCGCTGGCCACCTTCCACGCGATCGCTGGGCAGAGCCCCGCCACCGACAACCGCCTCGTCATGGGCCCCTGGGTGCATGGCGGCTGGGTCGGCGCGCCGGGGCGGCAGCTGGGCCGCGTGCAGTTCCAGCAGCCCACCGCGGAGCAGTTCCAGAAGGAGGTGCTGCTGCCCTTCTTCGAGCAGCATCTGCGAGAGGTCGCACCCAAGGCACCCATTGCGAAGGCCACCGTCTTCGAGACCGGCACCAACGTCTGGCGCCGCTACGACGCCTGGCCGCCCAGGCAAGCGCAGGCCCGCACCCTCTACTTCGCACCCGGCGGCAAGCTCAGCTTTGCGC
>NZ_JBFUMO010001043.1:0-1070 GCF_054049355.1 Roseateles sp. P5_E11
GTGCAGCCCTTGTCGGCGATGCACTTGTCTTCGTCGATGACGACGGGGGCCTGGGTGCGGGTGATGGTGATGGTCATTGCGGTCTCCTGAGGGCCTGTTGACGCTATGGCAATGGGTCGCGAAGGCCCGCCGCCACGGGCCAATCAAGGCGTGACACGCCGCCCGCACTGATGTGCGGGCAAGTGGCGCAACGCGGAGTGGCCCGTGGCGGCGGGCCTTCCCGAAGGGTTGTGGCCAAAACGRCCGCGCGCGGCGTTGCAAATGCTCGCCGGGTGTGCAACCCGGCTCCGCTTTGCGCCTTGCTCGCGGCCKTTTTGGCSACAACGCGACCCRTTGCCATAGCGTYAACAGGCCCTAGGCGGCAGCGGGCGTGGCGACGCGCAGGCGCTGGTAGGCGGACTTCTCTTCCTCGTTGAGCTCCACGACGTAAGGCTCGACCTCGCGCTTGCGGAACACGGCGTTGCCGTTGGCATCGCTGGTCACGTTGGTGTGGCAGAACCAGTCGGCGTCGTTCTTCTCGGGGTGGTCCACGCGCAGGTGGTACAGGCCCCAGCGGCTCTCGGTGCGGTACAGCGAGGCGCGCGCGGCCAGCTCGGCGCAGTCGCGGATGGTGTGGGCCTCCATCGCGCGCATCAGCTCGTGCGGGTCGGCCGCGCCCATGTGCTGCAGGTCCTCGCGGATCTCGTCGAAGCGCTGCAGGCCGATCTCCATCTTGCGGGTGACCTTGGGCGGCTGCAGGTAGTCGTTGACGATGCGGCGCGTCTTGTATTCGACCTGGAAGGGCGTCAGGCCCTCGGTCCTGCCCAGCGGCGCATAGACGCGGGCCTTCTCCTTCTCGACCTGGCCGGCATCGAAGGCCGGCGCCGCGATGCCGCTGACATAGTCGGCCGCGTTCTCGCCGCAGAACTTGCCGTAGACGAAGGCGCCCAGCATGTAGTTGTGCGGGATGCTGGCGCAATCGCCCGCCGCATACAGCCCGGGGATGGAGCACTCGCCGCGATCGTTCGTCCAGATGCCCGAGGCGCTGTGGCCGCTGCAGAAGCCGATCTCCGAGATGTGCATCTCGATCA
>NZ_JBFUMO010001044.1:0-1065 GCF_054049355.1 Roseateles sp. P5_E11
GTCTTCGAGATAGCCGTCGGAGCTGTAGGTGTAGGTCTCGACGGTGCCATCGACCGTGGTGGCCGAGGTGCGCTGGCCGGCCTTGTCGTAGCCGATCTTGACGGCCTGTGAGCCAGAGAACCCCAAACTGATGCTGGCGCCGGTGTCGGTCTCGGACGTGCCACGGCGGTTGAGCATGCCCTTGGTGATGGTGAAGCGGTCGGCCTCGTCGTAGGTGTAGTAGAAGACTTCTTCGGCGCGCAGCCTGCGGTCCAGCGGGTGCCAGTAGAGGGCGTGCACGGCGCGGCGGTTGCCCACAGCGTCGTACTCGTAGCGCACATCGTGGGTATGCGCGAGGTCGTAGCCGGTGCTTTCGGCGACGCCGTCCCACACGCGGGCGATGCGGCCGAGTTCGTCGTAGGCGATCGTGCTGGTCTGGTAGCTGCTGCTGATGGTGGCGTTGTCACTTTGCAGCTGGCTGTAGGACTCGCTGGTGCGGTTGCCTGCATCGTCGTAGCCGTAGCGGCTCAAGGTGTGCATACCCAAGTCACGCGCCTCGGCGATCATGCCGTTTTGCAGGTAGGTGTATTCGATGTTCTGGCCGGTGGTGCTGGTCTGCTTGGCCAGTTGGCCGGCCAGGTTGTAGGTGTAGGTGTAGCCCCGGCCCGCCAGGTCCTGGTGCCAGGTGGTGCGGCCGAAGTAGTCAGTTTTATCGACCGTGGTGCGACCATCGGCACTGGTGGTGGTGAGCTTGTAGCCGCCGACGCTGGCCCCGCCTACGCCCAACACTGCGCCGGCACCGGTCACGCCAGCCGCTGCAAATTCGTAGCTGTAGCTGGTCTCACGGTTGGCGGCGCTGCGCGTCTTGACGACGCGATTTAAATCGTCGTACCAGGTCTTGTCGACTTGACCGAGGGCGTCGGTGTGGCTGATTCGCCGGCCCAGCGCGTCATAGCTGTAGTAGGTGAAAGTATCGGCCGTGACCGGCGCGGTGCCGGAGAACTCAGTCGCGCCAAAGTCCTGCACCCGGGACACGCCTTTGCGGTGCACCGAGGTCAGTCGACCAAGTGCGTCGTAGCCCTGTTC
>NZ_JBFUMO010001045.1:0-1062 GCF_054049355.1 Roseateles sp. P5_E11
ACGACCGGCATCACCGCTCTGCAGATGGACATCAAGATCCAGGGCATCACCAAGGAAATCATGCAGGTCGCCCTGGCGCAAGCCAAGGAAGCCCGCCTGCACATCCTGGGCAAGATGGTCGAAGCCATGGGCACGGCCAACACCGAGGTGTCGCAGTTCGCGCCCCGCCTGTACACGATGAAGATCAACCCGGAGAAGATCCGTGACGTCATCGGCAAGGGCGGCTCGACGATCCGCGCGCTGACCGAAGAGACCGGCACGACCATCGACATCGGCGAAGACGGCACCATCACGATCGCTTCCACGGACGCCGACAAGGCCGAACTGGCCAAGAAGCGCATCCAGGAAATCACGGCGGAAGTCGAAGTCGGCAAGGTCTACGAAGGCCCGATCACCAAGATCCTGGACTTCGGTGCTCTCGTGAACCTGCTGCCCGGCAAGGACGGCCTGCTGCACATCAGCCAGATCGCCCACCAGCGCGTCGAGAAGGTCACCGACTTCCTGAGCGAAGGCCAGATCGTCAAGGTCAAGGTCCTGGAGACGGACGAGAAGGGCCGCATCAAGCTGTCGATGAAGGCACTGCTGGACCGTCCCGAGCGTGAAGCTGCTCCGATGCCGGCCGCTGACCACACGCCGCCCGCCGCAGAGTAATTGCGAGAGCGATGAAAGCCATCGCGATCACCCGCCCCGGCGGGCCCGAGGTGCTGGAGCTGGCCGAACGGCCGGATCCAGTCGCGGGCCCGGGTGAGTGCCTGATCCGCGTCGCAGCWTCGKGCATCAACCGCCCGGATGTGCTGCAGYGCAAGGGTGCCTACCCGCCGCCGCCGGGTGCGAGCGATCTGCCGGGGTTGGAAGTTGCGGGCGAGATCGTCGCTGGTGACTCCGAGGCTCTGGCGGCGCATGGCTTCAAGTTGGGCGACAAGGTCTGCGCGCTGGTCAATGGCGGCGGCTATGCCGAGCTGTGCACGGCGCCGATCGGGCAATGCCTGCCGGTGCCCAAGGGTTGGACGCTGGCTCAGGCCGCGACGCTGCCCGAGACCTGCTTTACCGTCTGGGCCAATG
>NZ_JBFUMO010001046.1:0-1056 GCF_054049355.1 Roseateles sp. P5_E11
AGGTAGAACATGAGAACCTTGATACCCGCACTGCTGCTCGCCTGCGGCGCGAGCGCAGGCACCCTCGCGCAGGCGCAAAGCTGCGGCAGCGGCGGCGGCGCCACCGTCTGCCTGAGCGCCAACGGCTCGGCCAACGACAACCAACTCAGCTGGACCGTCAGCGGCAACGTCTCTCGCCTGGAGGTCTACCGCGACACGGACAGCGACCCCAACGGCCGCACCCGCATCGCCGTACCCGCCACCAACGCCAGGAGCTACGCCGACGGCTCGGCCAACACCGGCACGCCCTACTGGTACTGGGTCAAGTTCACGACCAGCGCCGGCAGCTACAACTCCGGCTCGGCCTCCGCCACGCGCGGCAGCAGTTGCGCGCCGACCRCCGTCACGCCGTGGGTCAACGTCAATGGCACGTGGACGCAGACCGCCTCGGGCACCGTCACCGCCGGCAGCTCGGCCATCCTGGGGCCGCAACCGATCTCCGGCGGCATGTGGACGTGGAGCGGCTGCGGCACCGCGGGCGGCTCGCGCGAGCAGACCATCACGCCTACTGCCAGCTGCACGGCCACCGCCACGTATACCAACAGCTGCGGCGCCAAGAGCAATCAGGCGTTCGTGATCACCGTGCCAGGCTCCATGCGCGACCTGACGAGCGTCCAGCTGTCGCAGCAGATGTCCCCCGCCTGGAACCTCGGCAACACGCTGGACGCGGTGCCGGCTGAAACGTCCTGGGGCAACCCCGTGGCGAGCCAGCAGTTGCTCAACGCGGTGAAGGCGGCCGGCTTCAAGACCGTGCGTATTCCCGTCACCTGGAACCAGTACGCCGACGCCGACGGCAACATCAACCCGAGCTGGATGGCGCGYGTCACCSAGGTCGTCGGTTACGCCCGCAACGCCGGCCTGTATGTCGTGCTGAACACCCATCACGAAGGCGACTGGCTGATTCCGACCTACGCCCGCCAAGCCAGTGCCAACGCGCGCCTGGCCCGGATGTGGACGCAGATCGCCAACAACTTCAAGGACTACGACGACTACCTGCTGTTCGCCGGCACCAACGAG
>NZ_JBFUMO010001047.1:0-1055 GCF_054049355.1 Roseateles sp. P5_E11
GTCCCTTGGAGCCCAGCGTCTTGCCCAGTTCGATGCAGTCGATGTTGTGTGCCACGGCCTGCTCGCGGGCGGCCTGGCTTTGTGCAGTCAGGCTGCCGTACTTGTAGCTGTGGGCCTGGCCGGGCTGGTCCTGGAAGGTGTTGGAGTTCACCGCGTCAAAGGAGAGGCCCAGGCTGTCGGCCTGCTGACGCAGGGCCTTGGGATCGCTCGGCTTGTCCCAGGGGAAGTGCAGCGACACGGTGGGCGTGGCGCGCGTCAGCTGGTGGATGACGGCGCAGTCCTCCAGCTTCTCGGTCACGTCACGCGGCTCGCCCTTGCCGGGGAAGCGCGCGAAGCGCGTGCCACCGGTGCCCACGCCCCAGCTGGGCAGGGCCACGGCGAAGGTCTGGGCCGTGGCCGTCAGCGCCTCGATGTCCACGCCGCGGCGGGACAGCATGCCGCCGAGCGCGTCGTAGTCGGCCTGCAGCGTGGTGCGCTGGCTGGCGTTGTGCTGCTCGACCTGGGCCGTGTCGATGATGTTGGTTGTCATGGTTGTCTCCTGGCCGCCGTGTCAACGAGTAAATGCGGCGGCGTTGCCCGCGTCAACGTTGAGGACGTTACCCGTGCTCTTGCCCGACTTGTCGCTTGCCATGAAGTACACCGCCTCGGCGATGTCCTCGGGCAGCACGCTGAGCTTGAGCATKCTGCGCTGGCGGTAGAACTCTTCGATGTTGTCGGTCTCGATCTTGTTGGACGCGGCGCGCTCTTCCTTCCACTTGCCGTCCCAGATGCGCGAGCCGCGGATGACGGCGTCGGGGTTGACGACGTTGACGCGCACGCCGATGGGCGCGCCTTCCAGCGCGACGCAGCGGGCCAGGTGGATCTCAGCCGCCTTGGCCGTGCAATAGGCCGAGGCGCCGGCGGACGCGACGAGGCCGTTCTTGCTGGCCACGAACACCATGCTGCCGCCGATCTTCTGCTGCTTCATCAGGCGGAAGGCACCGCGGCTGACCAGGAAGTAGCCGGTGACGAGGATGTTCTGGTTGCGGTTCCAGATCTCCAGCGTGGTGTCTTCC
>NZ_JBFUMO010001048.1:0-1051 GCF_054049355.1 Roseateles sp. P5_E11
GCCTGGTGAAGGGGCGCATTCCAGGGCAGGATGATGCCCACAACGCCAAGCGCTTCCCGGCGGACATAGGCGTGGTACGCCGGTCCCACGTTGATGTACTCGCCATCGAAGGCGTTTGCGAGGCCCCCGTAGTACTCGAAGAACTGGGCCACCAAGTCGATCAGCACCGGCATTTCGCGACCGGGCTTGCCGGTCTCGGCGGACTCGATGTCGCCAAGCAGCTTCTCATGCCGTCGTATGACGCGAGCCAGTTCGACCAGACGCCGGCCGCGCTCGGTCGGCCGCATGCTGTTCCAAGCATCAAAGGCAGCTGCACAGGACTCAGCCGCTCCCTGCACATCCTCGGGATCGCTGCAGGCGACAAGCGCCGACTGCTGACCTGTGCGAGGGTCGTATTTGTCGAAGTAGCGGGACGTGCGCGTGCGCGCGGTCCGGCCATTCACATAGTTCTCTATGCGTTCCACCGTGTCTCCAGTCTCTTTGCTTGTTCTTGCATGCGGCACGCTGCCGCGATATCAGCCGGCGCGTTCGATGCGGGCTCCGGCGAGCTTCTCCAGCTCGCGGACCACCRCCGTCATGTCTTCGGCGCCCTGGCCGTGCGCGATGGCCAGGTCGAAGAACTGCTTCGTCACCGAGCTGGCAAAGGTAGGCGCGCCGACAGCCTCGGCCTCCGACGTGAAGAGGCGTATGTCCTTGCGCATGAGATCCATGCGGAACCCGAAATCGAACACGCGATCAAGGATCGTCCCCGCGACCATGTTCTCGCTCGTGTAGCTGCGCGCCGTGCTGGCGTTCAGCATGCCCAGGAGCTGCTGGGCATCCAGGCCGCTCTTGATGCCGAACAGCACCGCCTCGCAGGTGGCGATGAGCGTGGACGCGACGATCATGTTGTTGGTCAGCTTCAGCGCCTGCCCCATGCCTGGCTCGTCGCCCACATGTTCGACCTTGCGGCCAAATGCCTTGAAGACAGGTTCGCAGCGCTCGAAGGCCGACTTCTTGCCGCCGACCATCACCGACAGGGTTCCGGCTTCGGCACCCGCAACCCCACCGG
>NZ_JBFUMO010001049.1:0-1048 GCF_054049355.1 Roseateles sp. P5_E11
GCGTGGATCTGATCCAGGAAGTCGGCAACGGACTCATCAAGAGCCTTGTGTACGGCGTGACGGTCACATTAATCGCTCTGCTTCAGGGCTATGGTTGCCGGCCCACGCCCGAGGGCGTGTCGGCAGCGACCACGCGTACCGTCGTGCTGTCGTCGCTGGCCGTGCTGGCCCTGGACTTCACGCTGACCGCCATGATGTTTTCGATTTAGGGAGAAGGAAGGATGCAATCCTCTCGATATGACGCCTGGGTGGGCCTGTTCGTGCTGATCGGCGGCGCTGCGCTGCTGTTCCTCGCGCTCAAGGCTGGCAACCTGCTGAGCCTCAATTTCGATGCCACCTACCAGGTGTCGGCGCGTTTTGACAACATCGGTGGCCTGAAGCCTAACGCGGCGGTCARGAGCGCCGGCGTCGTCGTCGGCCGTGTCGAGTCGATCAGCTTCGACGACAAGACCTTCCAGGCCAAGGTGCTGCTCAATATGTACAAGAACACGCAGTTCCCCAAGGACAGTTCGGCCAAGATCCTGACCTCGGGCCTGCTGGGCGAGCAGTACATCGGCCTGGAGCCGGGTGCGGATGAGAAGAACCTCGCCAGCGGCGACATCATCAGGCAGACGCAGAGCGCCGTGGTGCTGGAAAACCTCATTGGCCAGTTCATCAACAGCAAGGCGTCGGACATGGGCAGCGCCGCAGCGGCAGTACCTGCCTCGGGGAGCAAGCCGTGAACCGTATCGTCCGCATGCTGGCCCTGTTTGTCCTGGCCCTGAGCCTGGCGGGTTGCCAGACCGTCAAGGGTGTCGGCACGCGCATCGAGCGGGCTGTCGACAAGGTCATGGGCTCCAAGGGCCAGCGGCTGGATCCCTGGGAATCCTGGAACCGCAAGGTCTTCGCCTTCAATGAGAAGCTGGACGAGAACGTGCTCAAGCCCGTCGCGACCGCCTATACCGAGATCGTGCCTGCGCCCATCCGTACCGGCGTCGACAACTTCTTCGGCAACATCGGCGACGCTTGGTCGGCGATCAATCTGTTCCTGCAGGGTCGTTTCAAGGCC
>NZ_JBFUMO010001050.1:0-1043 GCF_054049355.1 Roseateles sp. P5_E11
CTGCAAGACGCAAACCGCAGTCGGGCTGGTTGCCCGGCGAGGATTTGCAACGCCGCAGACGCTGCCTTTGCGGGGCAACCCTGAGGGCAAGGCAGCACAGGGCCGCACTCGGCGTTGCGCACCTGGGTCGGGCAAGAGCCCGACCGGCGGCGCGCGCCTTGATTGCGACCCTGTGCTGCCTTGCGGGCGCCATGGGGAGACTGCAAACAGGTTCTACAAGACCGCCAGGAGACAACCATGGCATTGATGGGCCGGATGATGTCGGATCCGCTGCTGATCTCGTCGCTGCTGAAGCACGCCGAGCGGCATTCGGGCGAGACCGAGATCGTCAGCAAGCGGGTCGAGGGCGACCTGCACCGCAGCAATTGGCGCGAGCTGGCGCGGCGTTCGCGCCAGGCCGCGCAGGCATTTGCACGCCTGGGTTGCGAGCCCGGCGACCGCGTCGCGACGCTGGCCTGGAATGGCCACCGCCACATGGAGATCTACTACGGCAGTTCGGGCTCCGCGCTGGTCTGCCACACGATCAACCCGCGCCTCTTCCCCGAGCAGATCGTCTGGATTGCCAACGACGCGCAGGACCGCATCCTCTGTTTTGACGCCACCTTCCTGCCGCTGGTCGAGAAGATTGCGCCGCTGCTGAAGAGCGTTCAGCACTTCGTGCTGATGACCTCGCGTGCCCACATGCCAGCAAGCAGTGGCATCCCGAACCTGCTGTGCTTTGACGACCTGCTGGCCGCCGAGACCGGCGACTACGCCTGGCCGCAATTTGACGAGAACACCGCCTCCAGCATCTGTTACACGTCTGGCACCACCGGCAACCCCAAGGGCGCCATCTACAGCCACCGCTCGACGGTGCTGCATGCCTACGCCGCCGCGCTGCCGGACGCGATGGACTGCTCCAGCCGCGACGTCATCCTGCCCGTCGTGCCGATGTTTCATGTCAACGCCTGGGGCCTGCCGTACAGCGCGGCCATCGTCGGCTGCAAGTTCGTGCTGCCCGGCCCGCATCTGGACGGCAAGAGCCTGTATGAGCTGTTCGAGGG
>NZ_JBFUMO010001051.1:0-1037 GCF_054049355.1 Roseateles sp. P5_E11
TTCCCGGACAGCCTGATGTAGTCATCGAACGTCTTCAGCTCATCACCGTAGAGCCGGGAGAGCCAGACGTCCTCGGACAGCAGCACCAATCGGTCTGCCTGGGCCAGCCTTGCGGCGACGGTCGACTTGCCGGCGCCTGCCTTGCCACAGAAAAAATGAAGGGTCGTCATTGCAGTTTGCTCCGCACGAAAAGCATGGCGAGGGTGAGTGTGACGGCGGCGATGCAGGCCATGGGCCAAGCGTTGGCCAGGAGATCGGCCACGGGCATGCTCTTGAGGAAGCTGCCGCGCAGAATGATCAACAGGTGCTTCAGCGGCAGTGCTTCGGCCATCCAGCGCAGTACCTGCGGCATGTTCTCGACCGGCGTCGCGAAGCCGGACATCAGCACCRCCGGCACGCCCACCGCAAATGTGCCCAGGATGGCCTGCTGTTGAGTCGAGCAGACCGACGAGATCATCAGCCCGGTGCCGACCATGGACAGGATGAACAGCAGCAGACAGGCGAACATCAAAAGGATCGATCCGGTGAACGGGATGCGAAAACCCCAGACCGCCGCCGCCACCATCGCGAGGGACAGACCGGTGCCCACCAGGAAGGCGGGCACCATCTTGGCAATGACGATCTCCGCGGGCGTGCAAGGCGACACCAGCAACTGGTCGAAGGTACCGAGCTCGCGTTCCCGCGCAATCGACAGCGCGGTGATCAGCAGCGTGATGAAGGTGACCAGGATGCCGACCAGGCTGGGYACGATGAACCAGCGGTAGACCAGGTTGGGATTGAACCCATGCCGCAATGCGACCGGCTCTACCGGCGCCAGCCCGGCCAGGGTTGCGCCGCTGCGTGTTGCGATGGCCTGCAGATAGCCCAGCGCCACCTGCGTCGCATTGGCCCGGCGACCGTCCAGCAGCACCTGGGCCGTGGCGATGTGCCCGGCGGCCTGTTCGCGCGAGAAGCCTTCAGGAATGACGAGCGCGGCGACAACCTGCTGGCGGTCCAGCAGCGCCGCGATCTGTGCTTCGCTCTGTGCGGCGTGGATG
>NZ_JBFUMO010001052.1:0-1037 GCF_054049355.1 Roseateles sp. P5_E11
GTGCAGGGTGTGGCCAACGTGCGGGGCGAGTTGCTGGTCTGCGTATCGCTGGGCAGCGTCCTCGGCCTGGCGCACGTCGCCGAGACGGGGCACGCACGGCAACGCCTGACACTGCGGCGCCTGGTGGTGATCGGCCTGGACGGCCAGCGCCTGGGCTTCGCGGTCGACGAAATGCACGGCATCCGGCGCTTCGATCCGGCCACGCTGAAGCCAGTGCCTGCCACCGTCGCGCGTGCCACGGCGACCTACTCCAAGGCGATCCTGGCCTGGCACGAACCCGCCACCCGGCCGCCCGAACGCGGGCGAACCCCTCGAGAAGCGCCAGGGGGCAGCAATGAGCGCGCGGTCGGCCTGCTCGACGAGCAACTGCTGCTCTACACCATTCAACGGGGCCTCGCATGAGCCCCGCCCGGCCGCCCGAAGGGGCTCATTCCCGCTTGGCGGGATGGCGCGCAGCGCCTAGGGAGCCCCAATGAGCAGCGTCGATCTCAGCGACCTGTCGATGCTGGACCTGTTTCGCATCGAAGTGGAGAACCACGCCCCGTTGCTGACGCAGGGACTGCTGGCCCTGGAGCGCAGTCCGGACGCCGCCGACCAGCTCGAGTCCTGCATGCGCGCCGCCCATTCGCTCAAGGGTGCCGCCAGCATCGTCGGCATTGGCGCCGCGGTGGAAGTGGCGCATGCGATGGAAGACTGCTTCGTCGCCGCTCAAACGGGCCGGTTGCGGCTGCGCCAACGTCAGATCGACCCGTTGCTCGCGGGTGTGGACCTGCTCGCGCGCCTGGGCCGGACCGCCGGGACGGACCCTGGCGACGCGCTGCAGGTGAAGGCCTTCGTCGACGCCCTGAAGACCGCGATGCTGGCCGGCGACGAAGACGACCCGGCGCCCGACGCGGCAGCGCCGGTGCTGCAGGCAGCGGTGGCGCCGCCCGCGGCGGCACCAGCGCGCGACGCCTCGGACCGCGTCGTGCGCGTCACCGCCGACAACCTGAATCGGCTGCTCGGGCTGGCCGGCGAATCATTGGTGGCCGCAAGGT
>NZ_JBFUMO010001053.1:0-1033 GCF_054049355.1 Roseateles sp. P5_E11
GATGCCACCAGGCGAACCAGCAACGACTTGTCGTCGTTGACGCGGCTACTACGAGGTCGGCCTTGACATTGGTCGCCCCGTCAACGACGACAAGTCGTTGCTGGTTCGCCTGGTGGCATCGAAGCAAGGGGCGGGCTCCACCAGCGTGGGCTTCAACGGTCAGAAGGCCGAGTTCATCGCGCCGGCAGTCACCTACCGCAACAAGGCCTGGGGAACCGAGGTCACGGCACAGTACGAGTACCAGGACAGGTACAAGCCGCCCTACCCCCTCGTGGTGACGAATGGCACCAGCCTCAGCGAAGACCTGCCGCTGCACCGCTTCGAGCCTGCGTCGGACGGAACGACGACGAAGACGAAGGTCGCCACGTTCACGCTGAATCAGCGCCTCGGAGAAGACTGGGATCTCAGCATCAAGTACACCGACGACCGCAGGGGCAACGACGCTCAGAACGTGACGACGTTTCCTGGCTACTTCTTCGGTTTGCCGCTGAGCGAGCAGATGTCGCTCGCGTTCAATTCTGGCAACTCCTACAAGAGCAAGATTGGCAAAGTCGAGCTGAAGCACGACTTTGAGACTGGCCCGTTGGAGCACCACTTCCTGGCGGCAATTGACTACACATCAAGTCGCATCTCGACGCACAACCAGCAAACCGCGATCACGAGCACGGACACGGTGACCGGTGTCGTGACAGACCTCGGCCCGGTCTTCGGTCCGGCCTTCGGTGGCATCCCTGGACCGATGGTCTTCGGCGGCCAGAGCCCGAAGGACAAGGGCCTGTTGTTTATGGACCAGATCATCTGGGACAAATGGACGGCATTGCTCGGCATGCGCTTCATCAGGTTTGAGGCGAACAACGACACCAAGGTGACGCCAGAGTTCAAGAAGACGCTTCCATCGCTGGGCGTGCTTTACCGGGTCACACCGAACGTATCGCTCTATGCCAATGCCTCCAAGGGATTCCTGCCCAACGCCGGCAACTTCCAGTTCGACGGTTCGGGCGTCCCTCCCGAGAACGCCAGTCAGTACGAACTG
>NZ_JBFUMO010001054.1:0-1029 GCF_054049355.1 Roseateles sp. P5_E11
GCAGCGCCTCGCCAGCCACCAGAACGATGGATAGCGCGATGCTGGCCTCCACCGGTGCCGAGCGCAGCGTCAGCAGCCCCAGGGCGCTGCTCGCCAGCGTCAGGCTGTGGGCGGCCGTGAAGGCGGTGATGGTCCAGACCAGGCTGCGGCGAAAGCCGACGAGGAACAGCAGGCCAATGACGAAGAGCAGGTGGTCGATGCCGCCGAGGATGTGCTCGACCCCCAGCAGCGTGTAGGCGCTGGCGATCTCGCCCATGCCGCGCGGGTCGTTGGCGGCACCGTAGAGCTGCACCGTGGGCTGGGCCTTGGTCAGCGTGTAGACGCGGGTGTCGCCGTTCATCCAGACGACCTTGACGACGGCCGCGGAGTAGCGTTCACCGACGCCCTTGACCGACATCGTGCCGGCCAGGCCCTGGTCGCCGCAGCGCAGCGCATTGGCCTGGGCCGCGCAGCCTTGCGGCCATACGGGCGTCAGATCCTGGCCCACCGGGCGCTTTTCGCCCGCCGACCACTGCCAGACGAATTCGCCGCGCTGCGTTTCGCGCAACTGCAGCTCGGCCATGCTCATTTCGTGTGCCGAGGCGGGCAGGGCGGCGGCCGCAACGGCGAGCCACAGCATGGCACGCAACCACATCCACCCGCGCTTCATGGGGCAGTCGCCTCCACCTTGACGGTGTATTTCCTGGCGAGGGCTGCCACTGCGGCGCTGCGTTGGGCGGCCAGGGTCGCGTCCGTCCAGTCCTGCAGCACCACGCCGCGCAGCGCCTCGAAGCTGGCCGGTCTGGCGCCGCTGCTGGCGTCCAGCCGCACGGCGTGCCAGCCCTCGCGCGACTGGAGCGCCAGCCATTGGCCCGCGGTGGCTCCTTCCAGTGCCTTCGCGAAATCCTCGCCATAGCTCTGTAAAAGGTTGCTGTGCGGCCTCCCCTTGAAGACGCGCAACCCGGCCTTGGTGTCGCCCGGCACGCCGTTGTTCAGCAGGTCGACGAAAGCGCGCACGGTCGCCTCGTTCGCCTCGCCGCCCAGCACGGC
>NZ_JBFUMO010001055.1:0-1029 GCF_054049355.1 Roseateles sp. P5_E11
GGACGCGCCGGCGCCTTGTGAAGTGCCGGCGCCTTCGACCTGGCCCTAGAAATCCATGTCGAGCTGCTCGATCTCGTCCGGCTCCAGCCGGGCCGCGGCCGTCCACTCCTTGAGCTCCGGCATGGCGCTGATGGCCTTGCAATAGGCCATGCAGGCGGGATTCAACGGCACGTCATAGGTCATGAAGCGCGTGACGACCGGCGCAAAGAAGGCGTCGGCCGCACCGCGCTTGGCACCAAACAGATAGGGGCCGCCGTAGCGCGCCAGGCAGTCGGTCCAGATCTCGGTGATGCGCTCAATGTCGGGCTTGGCCCCGGCCCAGATCTTGTGGCGCGGAAAGTGGCCCTTGAGGTTCATGGGCAGCGACGCGCGCAAATTGGCAAAGCCGGAGTTCATCTCGCCGCAGATGGCCCGCGCATGGGCCCGCGCGACGCGGTCCGCGGGCCACAGGCCGGCTTTGGGAAAAAGCTCGTTCAGATATTCGGCAATGGCCATGTTGTTCCAGACCGTCACGCCGTCATGCCGCAGGCAGGGCACGCGGATGGACGGCGCCAGCAGCAGCAGTTCCTTGCGCGCATCCTCGTCGTCGGGCGAGACCATGATCTCCTCGAAGGCCAGGCCGGCGAAGCGCGTCAGCAGCCAGCCGCGCAGCGACCACGAGGAGTAGTTCTTGCTGCTCAGCGTCAGCGTGGCCGCGGATGTCGCGGCCTTGGATTTGCGCGCCGGCGCTGGAGCGGTTTTCGCCGCCTTGGCGGCGGGGCGGGTCGGCGTGGCAACGGGCATGGCGTCTCCTTCTCGGTCTGGGCACCCCATCGACGCAAGGCCCATGCCATGCTGGCGCGCTCCTTGCGTCGCTCCTGGCATCACCGGCCTTGCAGGAGCAACCATGTACCCCGCCTACCAGGCCCATACCGATCTGCTGTGGCCGCTGCGCATGGCCACGCGCATGTCGATTCCCTTCCTGCAGCAGCCCGGCATTGCTGACGCCAGCTGGCTGCCTGCGCGCCAGTGGTCGGCGGCAGGCAAGGT
>NZ_JBFUMO010001056.1:0-1028 GCF_054049355.1 Roseateles sp. P5_E11
GGGCAAATGGGGTGTGATGGCGTCGCCAGCCCCACAGCCGATGACGCCCACTGCCTGGGGCAGCTCCGTGAGCCGGCCGCGCATCAACTCGAGCCAGCCGGAGTCAGCGACCTCGGCGGGGCCGAGCCCCAGCAGGTCCAGATAGACCCGTCCCGCGCCACACGCCAGGGCCGCGCGGGCGGCCAGCCGGGCGGCGCCCTGCATACCCGGTGCTCCGCCCACGACCAGCACCTGGCCGTGGCTGCCCTTGTGGCTGGTCGGGCTGCGATGCAGGGCCGCGCCCGGGCCGAGCAGGTTGGCCGTGGGCGGCTCGTCGGGTGCAATGCCCAACTCGTCGAACCAGATCCGTCCTGCGTGCGCGCGTCCCTCGCCGGTGAAGAGGCCGGGCTTGAGCGTCAGCAGTGTCAGTGTGTGATCGGCGCGCATGGCGCGTTCGCCTGCGAGTTGGCCGGTGTCGGCGAGCAGGCCGCTGGGCAGATCAACGGCGAGGACGGGCGCGCCGCAATTGCCCATTGCGACGATGGGTGCCAGCAGCTCGGGTGAGGGCGCACGATTCAGGCCCAGGCCAAGCAGCGCGTCGATGACGAGGGAAGGGTACTGCGGCGCGTCGTGGCTCACGTGGGTTGGGACACCGACCTCGGCCAACCGTCGCGCGGCGACGTGGCCGTCGCCGCCGTTGTTGCCGGGGCCGCAGACCACCCATACTGGGCCGGCGCCCCGGCGCAGCGCCAGGGCGAGCTTGGCGACGGCCAGTC
Source organism: Roseateles sp. P5_E11 (assembly GCF_054049355.1). Taxonomy (NCBI): domain Bacteria; kingdom Pseudomonadati; phylum Pseudomonadota; class Betaproteobacteria; order Burkholderiales; family Sphaerotilaceae; genus Roseateles; species Roseateles sp. P5_E11. The sequence continues at coordinate 756 of NZ_JBFUMO010001056.1, forward strand.
CTGCGCGTTCCATCAGGTCGGGCGAGTGGGCGAGCGCGCGCGCCTCGATGCGTCGGCTCGCTGCGACATCGAACAGCGGCAGCGTGGAGGTTGTGGGCAGCACCGGATGCATGCCCATGAGCTTAGAGCAGTCGTTGCGGCCCGAGTGCGGCGATGTCCAGCGCGGGTGCTAGCCCGGCGATCTGCTGGGCCAGGATCTGGGCGCTGCCACAGGCCAGGCCCCAGCCCAGTCCGCCTGGCGAGATGTTGAGCCACAAGCCCGCGCGACCGCCG
>NZ_JBFUMO010001057.1:0-1028 GCF_054049355.1 Roseateles sp. P5_E11
GGGTTGCGCTTGATGATGGCGCAGGTCTGATAACCGTCCAGGCGAGGCATCAGGATGTCGCAGAACACGAGATYGGGATGAAAGTCGCCCAGCTTCGCCAACGCATCGAAGCCGTCCTCGGCCAGGGCCACCTCATGGCCGCCCTGCTTCAGGAAGATCTCCGCGCTGCGGCGGATGGTGTTGCTGTCGTCGATGACCAGGATGCGGGTGGGTCCTGCACCGGAAACTTGCTCGTTCAAACGTCGTCTCCTCGGAACTTCAGCTCGGGGCCCGGCCCTTTCGGCCCCCTGTGAGGCATGTGAGGCCGAGTCAGATGCGCACCATCTCAAAATCCTCTTTGCGCGCGCCGCAGTCGGGGCAGGTCCAGTTCATGTCCACATCGGCCCAGGCGGTGCCCGGCGCGATGCCGTGCTCCGGATCGCCCGCTGCTTCGTCATAGATCCATCCACAGATCAGGCACATCCAGGTACTGGGTTCGCTCACGGTGCTTAGAGTTTGCTCACTACAATCGAATCATTCTAGCCAGGGCTCGAAAGCGCAATGCTGAGGGCAAACGCCTGTGCCCCGGGCCTCAGAAGCGCCCTTTTAGCGGCAGACTCCACGCTTTGCGGCTGCTATTTGGCCGCGACCGCCATGACTTCCCCATGAGCCCAACACCCCTCCCCACCGACCCCGCGGCCGAAGATGCCCAAGACGAACAGGAAAGCCCGCCGCCAGCTTGCGTGCTGAGCTTCAATGCCAGCGACGCCTCTGGCGCAGGCGGCCTGGCCGGCGATGTAGCCACGATTGCGGCTATGGGCGCGCACTGCCTGCCCGTCGTCACCGCCATCGTGCTGCGCGACACGGCCGAGACCTTCGAGCACGAGAACCTCGACGCCGACACCGTCGCCGAGCAGGCCCGCCACATCCTGGAAGACGTGCCTATCACGGCCTGGAAGGTCGGCTTCCTGGGCAATGCCGAGGCCGTCAGCGCCGTGGCCGAGGTGCTGAGCGACTACCCCGACGTGCCGCTGGTGACCTATCTGCCC
>NZ_JBFUMO010001058.1:0-1025 GCF_054049355.1 Roseateles sp. P5_E11
GGCACACGTTGACCTGGTTTTGTCGCGCGATCTCCAACGGGATCGCGCGACGCATTTTTTTCTTTGACAAATCAAGCGCCAGGCTCGGACAGCCGCAGCAGCGCTTGCCTTGAATCAGCAGTTCGATCGACGGGAAACCAAGTTATGTCACGCGCGCCGCGCATTCTTCATTGGCTCAGCCTCATGCTCTTCGCGGCGCTCGCGCTCGCGGCTACTGCTGTCCAGGCCGCCGGCCGCGAACGCCTGTCACTCGACAGCGGTTGGCTTTTCCATCGCGGCGACGTCTCAATGCCCGTGGTCAAGGGTCACGGCATGAGCTATCACAACGGCAAGGCCAACGGCGCCTGGGGTGCGGCTGCCGCAGACTTCGATGATTCCGGCTGGCGGCGCCTGGACCTGCCGCATGACTGGGCCGTCGAGAACCCGTTCGACCGCAACGAGAACGCGTCTCAGGGCTATCGCCAGYGCGGCATCGGCTGGTACCGGCGCTATCTGCCGCTGCCCGAATCCGACCGCGGCCGCCACATCGAGCTGCAGTTCGACGCGGTCGCCACGCACAGCACGGTCTGGGTCAACGGCATCGTCGTCGACCGCAACTGGTCGGGCTACAACGGCCGCAGCATCGACATCACGCCCTATGTCCGTTACGGCGCCGACGCCAACACCATCGCCGTGCGCGTGGACGCCGACGCACAGGAAGGCTGGTGGTACGAAGGCGCCGGCATCTACCGCCACACTTGGCTGGTCAAGCGCGACGCGCTGCACATCGCCACCGACGGCCTGCATGCCAACCCGGTCCAGCGCAACGGCCGCTGGACCCTTCCGGTCGAAGTGATGCTGCAAAGCAGCGCCAAGACCGAGCGCAGCGGCATCATCGACGTGGTCGTGATCGATCCGTCGGGCCGTGAAGTGGCCAAGGGCAGTGCCCGAGCTCGGGTCGCCGCGCTCGAATCGGCCGTCGCCCACATCAAGCTCGACGTGCGCGAGCCCAAGCTGTGGTCGCTTGCACAACCCAACCTATACCG
>NZ_JBFUMO010001059.1:0-1018 GCF_054049355.1 Roseateles sp. P5_E11
CTTCGCATCACCCACTGCGCGTCGGACGTCCAGATCTTGACCGCGATGCTGCGATCGACTCGATCGGGCGTTTCCGTCGGTACCACGTGCGCATTGGTCAGCACGTGCAGGCCGTCCGCGACAACAAAGCCTGCGGCCTTGAACCCGAAGCGGGGGTTGTCCATCAACCCCCAGCTGCCCACGACAACGACCGAGCGCTTGGCCCGCGCAATCAGTTCCGGCAGAGTTTCCGCACCGGCTGCGGTGCCGATGCATGCCAGTCCGGCCGCAAGGGCCAGCAGGCGACGTCGGCCGGGGCTGTTCACAGCTCGCCTGCAACGTACTCGGTTTCCAGCGCACTGACGGCGCGGCGCCAGACATCGTCGGGCTCATCCACGCGAAAGCCATAGAACTCGCCGGTGTCGGTGTGGTGGTGTCGCATCACCTTCACGTCCAGCGTCGCCTTGTCCTGCACGCCCAATTCCACCCGGACCGCGCCGTCAGCCCCGATCGGTATGTCGAGCTTGGACTGGGCCTGGAAGCCCGACAGGGAAATTTCGATGACGGTCATCACGATGGAGCGCTCATCGCCGTCGAGCCGCACACGCAGTTCGGCCGGGCAGCGCAGCGAGAAGCGCTGATGCCGGCGCATCGGATGAAAGCCCGTGTCCGATCCACTCATCATCGGCAGAACGGCCCGGAACTCGGGCTGGTCGTAGATGGACCACAACAGCGCCTTGCGGCGGTCGTCCAGTTCCGCGAAGACCTGGCTGCGCTGATTGAAGAAGTGGTCGAGGATGTCCGGCGTCAACACCGGATCATTGGTCGTGAAATAGCGGCGCTTGGGCAGCTTGATGTTGGGCAGGCTCAGCTGGACGAAGTAGTTATAGAGGTTCTTGCGTTCCCTGCGCTTGCCGTAGACGCGCCGGAATATCTCTTTCGCTACCGGCAGGTCCAGAGTGGCGCCGACGGCGGGTGCGCCATTGGCGAAGTCGTAGTTGGCAACGACGTTTTCCTGCAGCCGCTCAAAAAACAGCAG
>NZ_JBFUMO010001060.1:0-1018 GCF_054049355.1 Roseateles sp. P5_E11
CGCCCACCTCGCGACCATGCTCATCCTGTCGCTGTTCGTTGCCGTCGTCATCACGCTCAGCCGCTCCTATCGCGAGTCGGAAATGACGATCTGGTTTGCCAGCGGCGTGCCGCTGTCGCGCTTCGTGCGCCCGGTGCTGCGCATGGCTTGGCCGGTGCTGCTCGGCGTCATCGTGCTCGAGCTGCTGGTCTGGCCCTGGGGCAATCAGAACAGCGCCGAATTGCGGGACCGTTATCAGAAGCGCGGCGACCTCTCGCGCGTGGCGCCGGGCCAGTTCCAGACCTCGCGCGACGGCAGCCGGGTCTTCTTCATCGAACGCGACGGCGACAACGCCGCCACCGGCCGCAATGTCTTCATCCTCGCCAACCAGAACGAACGCGAGTCGGTGACGACCTCGGCCCGCGGCCATCTCGAGATGGAAGGCGATGACCGCTTCCTCGTGCTGGATCACGGCCAGCGCAACGAGAGCCAGCTCAAGACCGGCGAGAAAAGCCTGGCACGCTTCGAGCAGTACAAGGTGATGACCGACCCGCAGGTGCTGGCCAATGCCAACCAGCTGCCGCCCAAGGCCATGGCGACGTTGGACCTGCTGCGCCTGCCCACGCCCAAGAACCAGGGCGAGCTGGCCTGGCGCTTCGGCATGATCCTCGCCGGCTTCAACATGGCCCTGCTCGGCGTCGGCCTGTCGGCATCCAACCCGCGCCGCGCCAGCAACTGGAATCTGCTGTTTGCGCTACTGGCCTTCGTCATCTACTTCAATCTCATCAACCTGTCGCAGTCCTGGGTAGGCAACGGTCGCACCAGCCTGCCCCGCGGCCTGCTGACCGTGCATGGCAGTGCCCTGTTCCTGGCCCTGGCCGTCATCTGGCTGCGCGACAACGCCAACCGCTTCTGCCTGCGCCGCCGCGTAAGCAAAGAGGCGATGGCATGAGGACCGTCCGCGCCCTGCTCTACAAGGACATCGCCGGTTCGGTGCTGATGGTCGCGCTGGCCTTCCTGTCGCTGTTCTTCTTTATCG
>NZ_JBFUMO010001061.1:0-1013 GCF_054049355.1 Roseateles sp. P5_E11
GCCCTCGATCGTCTTCTTGAAGGCGCCGAGCAGGAAGCCAAGCTGGGCCACCAGGTCGAAGTGGTCGGCCGCCACGGTCAGCTCGCCCTTGACGCCGGAGCGCGTGAACTCCACGGTGTCGCCGTCGTCACCCTCATGCACCGTGCATTCCATGTCGAACTTCTCTTCGACCTGCTCGGCCCATTTCCAGGCAATCTCGCGGGCCTTCTTCAGGCCCAGGTCGTGGTCTCGGTGAATGCGGATCTCGGCCATCAGCGGCTCTCCGTTGTCTCGTGCACCCCACTCTAAGCGAGAAGGGCGGTGCCACTGCCGTGGGCGCATTTGCCTCCATACTTAGGCGCAGAAAAGCCTGGCGCAAAGCCAGCCGAAGCCCAGGGAGGATCCATGCGCCTTGTCGACCCCGACCCGCTCTGCCTCGACCCGCTCATGGAGGGGCTGACGCATTTCCGTGCGCCCGAGCCCGACCATGAACAGGCTGTCTACTGGTTCCGCGTCGCCGCCGACGCGGGCGACGCCGAGGGACTGGCCATGTTCGCGCTCTGCCAGCTTGAGGGCCTGGGCTTGCCGCGGGACCCGGTGCAGGCCCGTGAGCGCCTGGAGCGCGCCTCCAGCGAGGGCAGCCTGACTGCCAAATTCCATCTAGGCCGCATCCTCGTCGCCGGCTGGGGTGGCGACCCCGATGCACCGCGCGGCGTGGCGCTTTACACCGTCGCCGCATCCCAAGGCCATGCCGATGCCACCTTCAACCTGGCCGCCTGCCTGGAGTCAGGATGGGGCTGCCAGCCCGACCGGCTGGCCGCCAAGGCCCTCTACATGCGCGCCCGCGCCATGGGCAGCCGGCTGAAGGCCCCAGGCCTGCGCATCCGCGAGCGCGAGCTGGAGGCGGTGCGCGAACTCGCGCGTCGCATGGAGCACGGCGGCGAACTTGCGCGCGCCATCGAGGAGCGCCAGCACGAGATCATGCTGATTCACGAGCTCGCGCAGACTCCGGCACGCAAAGCCATGCTGAGCGC
>NZ_JBFUMO010001062.1:0-1012 GCF_054049355.1 Roseateles sp. P5_E11
GCTGCAGGGAGCGCCCATCGACGAGGACTACCTCGAACTGGAGGAGGCCAGCGAGGGAGAGGCGGTAGTCCACGACTACGCGTCCGTGGGGCTCACCCTGCGCTCACATCCGCTGGCGCTGCTGCGCCGCGATCTGGAGGCGCTCGGCATCAAGACGTCTGCAGACCTCGCGATGGCGCCTGATCGCCGGGAGGTTTACACGGCCGGCATCGTCATCACGCGTCAGCAGCCGGAGACGGCCAACGGCATGGTCTTCATCAGCCTGGAAGACGAGCATGGCGATGTCCAGGTCATCTGCCACCGCGCTATCTGGGAGAAGCATCGGCAGGCCATGATGGGCGCGAGGCTGATGGGCGTGAAAGGGCGCTGGCAGCGCGCCGACGGCGTCTGCAACCTGATCGCCGGCTACCTGGAAGATCGGACGGATCTGCTTGGCGAGTTAAAGACGCGGAGCAGGAATTTCCGCTGACGTGCGGCAGCTTTGCTTGCCGGCGCGACCGTGCGAGCCGGCCGGCAACCAATCTATCAGCGCTCAAGCCTGACACGCAAGCGGCGCGCGCGCTCGCGAAACGCTTTTTCGCCGCCCTCCAGAATGTCGCAGACAACCTGCCGAATGCTCGCATCTTCCAATCCGCCAGACGTATATGTGAAAGACGGCAAGCCTCCGCCGACGGCTGGTGGGCTCGCGCTGGCCACGATGATCTGGTCGGCATCTGTGTTGATCACTAAGTTAGCGTTGTGCGTGACCATGATCACCTGGCGCTTCGATTTCGCAGCGATAAAGAGGGAGACCAGCTCGTCAAAAACAGACTTCGGATCGAGGTTCTCTTCGGGCTGGTCAATGATCAGCGGCCGGTCGTCGGCGTCATCGAGAGCAAGGTACAGCAGCAACAAGACGATCCCACGGGTCCCTGGTGAGAGCCTGCGGATGTCGACGCCGTCGTACAGGATCTCGTAGCGCACTTGGATGTGGTCCGTACTGAAAAGCCAATGGGCAAAGCGCTTCAGCCAC
>NZ_JBFUMO010001063.1:0-1012 GCF_054049355.1 Roseateles sp. P5_E11
TCGCACGGCCCTGCCTGATGTCCTGCTGAGCGCCGCTCAAACCGATGATCTTGGCTGGCCCATCGGTACATCAGAAGTGCCGGTTGGCAAGCACCGCCTGACCCGAGTCGCGATCCCCGGGCATACGGCCGACTCCACAGCGTACCTGCTGCAGGAGGGCATGGCGGCCCGCTTCGCTTTCGTCGGCGACACGGTCATGCCAGGCGCGCTTGGGCGAAGCGATTTCGAGCAAAGTGAGCCCATGTCATTCGCGGCTTCGCTGCGGGTGCTCGAACACGCAGTCGGTGCAGACTGCCTCCTCCTGCCGGGGCACGACTACGACGACCGCATAGCCACGACTCTGCGAATCGAGACCCAAGAGCAACCCCTTCTGGCTGCGGCACTGGAGCAGGGCCTGCAGAACGAAGCATTCGCTCTCGCAAAGGCGGAGGTTGAACGAGAAATTCAGCCGACGGCATACCAGACGATGGCGTGCGGCGCGCGCGTCGGCAGTTGCGACAAGGCGACCAATGTCGAACTCACGACGGCAGAACTGACCACGCTTCTTGAACGCGACTCCTCGGCGTTGTTCGTCGACRTTCGTGAGGCCTACGAGCAAGACGTCAGCCAGCCTCTGAAGCTGCCCAACGAACGGCCCACCCAATACGCCCCGTTGTCCACGCTCGTCAATTCGCTGCGAGATTGGAGCGGGTTGAGCGCGGATGCCCCGATCGTCTTCCTCTGCCGCAGTGGCAACCGAAGCGCGCTGGCGGCCAAAGCCCTGCGCCGCCTGGGCCACTCCAACTCGTGGAGTGTGCGAGGGGGCATCGCTCTGTGGGACCAGCAACTGCGTGTCGCCCTGTGACCGGCATTCACATGCTGATGGCAGCCGCCCTCGGAGCGGTAGTCGGAGCAACGCTCGCCATCACCGGTGCCGGCGGAGGAATTCTCGCCGTGCCGCTTCTGATCTTCACCCTTGGACTCACCGTCCCCCAGGCCGCTCCCATCGCGCTGCTGGCCGTGGGTATGACGG
>NZ_JBFUMO010001064.1:0-1010 GCF_054049355.1 Roseateles sp. P5_E11
CGCCAGGCCTGCTCACGCAGGTCGCGCCGCGCGCTGAAGGACAGGAAGGGCACGATCAACGAGCGCGACAGCGTGATGACGTGGACACCCTCTTGAAGGCCACGGTCGACGGCAGCCTGGCGGGCGGCGGCACGCACGAAGCCGGGCAGGCCGGCGAGCTCCTCCTCGGTCGTCAACCGCAGTTGGTAGCCGCTCTCTGCGGCCAGCACGTTCTGCGCAAAGCGCGTGTTCAGCTCAGCCAGGCGGGCCATCACTGCGGCGTAGCGGGTACGCGCCTCGGGCGCCAGGCGGGCTCCGGCACGCAGGAAGTCCAGATGCACGCGCTCCAGCAGCCGGCGCTGCTCGGGCGTCAGCCCCAGGCGCTCGCGCTGTTCGAACAAGGCGTCGACCCGGGCAAACAAGCCCTGATGCATGTAGATGGCGCTGCCATGTTCGGCCAGCGGCGCGGCTAGGGCGCGCTGCACGGCCTGCAGCTCGGGCGAGGTGGCCGAGGCAGCCAGGGTGTAGAAGAGGTGTTCGAGCCGGGTGAGCTGGCGGCCGCCGGCGTCGAAGGCGGCCACGGTGTTGGCAAAGTCCGGCGCCGCGGCCTGCGCCGCGATGGCGTCGATCTCGGCGCGGTGGGCAGCCAGCGCGGCGTCGAAGGCAGGTTGGAAATGCGCCGGGGTGATGTCGGCGAAGGGCGGCAGGCCGTGTGGGCCGGCCCAGTCGTGCAGCAGCGGGTTGCTCATGCAAAGTCCTTCAGAAAACAAAAAGGGCCGCTTCCTGCCGGAGGCGGCCCGCTTGCAAGGGTCAGTGAACGGCGCGGATCACTTGCCCGCGGCCGCCTTTTCCTTGCGGATGGCCTTCTCGTCGTTCTCGTCGTAGGCCTTGTTCTGGCACTCGGCCTTCCACTTGTCGTTGCCGTCGAAGTGCTTCTCGGTGCGCTCTTCGAGCGCCTTGAACTGGGCATCCAACGCGTCCACCTTGTCAGAGAAGCCCTTGCGCTTGATGCCTTGCTCGGCATCCGCGGC
>NZ_JBFUMO010001065.1:0-1001 GCF_054049355.1 Roseateles sp. P5_E11
GTGCTTGCCGGTCGATCCGGCAAGCATCGCCGTCCCCTTGGGGGACCGGTCAGGCACGCATGCGTTCAGCAGCGCGAGACTGGACGAGGGGCTCCGTTTCAAGACGAGACAGCATCCACCAGGCGCTGGGCACAGCGCTGGGCCACTGTGGCATCCGAGGCCTCGACCATGACGCGCAGCAAAGGCTCGGTGCCCGAGGCGCGGATCAGGATGCGACCCTTGTTGCCCAGCTCGGCCATCACCGCCGCCTGCTCCTCGGCCAGGCGCGTGCTGCTCTTCCAGTCCTGGCCGGCAGCCAGGCGCACGTTGATCAAGGTCTGCGGGAACAGGTCCACGCCTTGCAACTGCTCCGCCAGGCCGCGTCCGCTGCGGCAGACGGCCTGCAGCACCAGCAGCGCGCTGACGATGCCGTCGCCCGTGGTGTGCTTGTCCAGCGCCAGCAGGTGGCCAGAGCCCTCGCCGCCCAGCTGCCAGYCGCGCGCGGCCAACTCTTCCAGTACATAGCGGTCGCCGACCTTGGCGCGCACGAATTCGACGTCGCGCGAACGCAGCGCCAGCTCGACGGCCATATTGGTCATCAGCGTACCGACGGCGCCCGGCACGCGCAGCCCTTGGGCGAGGCGATCGGCCACCATCACGTAGAGCAGTTCGTCACCGTTGTAGAGGCGACCGTTGGCGTCCACCAGCTGCAGCCGGTCGGCGTCGCCGTCCAGCGCCACGCCGTAATGGGCGCCGTTGGCCTTGACAGCCTCGACAAGGGCCCCGGGCGCTGTCGCGCCGAAGCCGGCATTGATGTTGAAGCCGTCGGGCTTGCAGCCGATCGAGATGACCTCTGCGCCCAGCTCATGGAAGACATCGGGCGCAACGTGATAGGCCGCGCCGTGGGCTGCGTCGACGACGATCTTCAGCCCCTTGAGCGTCAGGTCCGAGCCGAAACTGTTCTTGCAGAACTCGATGTAGCGGCCGCGCGCATCTTCCAGGCGCTTGGCACGACCCAGGCT
>NZ_JBFUMO010001066.1:0-1000 GCF_054049355.1 Roseateles sp. P5_E11
GCGCATGCCGGCCTCAAGCCCGGCTTCCTGGTGGGTGGTGTGCCGCAGAATTTCGGCGTGTCGGCTCGCCTCGGTGAGGGCAAGACCTTCGTCATCGAAGCGGACGAGTACGACACCGCCTTCTTCGACAAGCGCAGCAAATTCGTGCACTACCGGCCGCGCACGGCTGTGCTGAACAACCTCGAGCACGACCACGCCGACATCTTCCCGGACCTGGCCGCCATCGAGACCCAGTTCCACCACCTCGTGCGCACCGTGCCGGCCAGCGGCCGACTGGTCGTCAACGCCCGCGAGGAGGCGCTGCAACGCGTCATCGCACGCGGCTGCTGGAGCGAGGTGCTGCGCTTCGGCGCCAAGAAGGAAGAGGCCGGCATGCTGCGCGCGCGCGGCGAGCCGCAGGCTTTCGACGTGCTGCGCGGCAGCCTCAAGGTCGCGCGTGTCGAGTGGAGCCTGTTCGGCGAGCACAACCAGTTGAATGCGCTGGCTGCCATCGCCGCCGCGGAGCATGTCAGCGTGTCGCCCGAGCAATCGGCGGCGGCCCTGGCCGAGTTCCAGAACGTCAAGCGCCGCATGGAACTGCGCGGCGAGGTGCGCGGCATCAAGGTGTACGACGACTTCGCACATCACCCGACGGCGATGCGCACCACCGTCAACGGCCTGCGCCGCCGCATTGCGCCCGTCGACCGCATCCTCGCGATATTCGAGCCGCGCTCCAACACGATGAAGCTGGGCACGATGAAGGCTCAGTTGCCCTGGGCGCTGGAGGAAGTGGACCTCGCGTTTTGCAATCAGCAGGGTTTGAGCTGGGATGCCAAGGAGGCGCTGGCGCCGATGGGTGCGTCAGCGGTTGTGGGTGCGGATGTGGATGCGTTGGTGGCGGCTGTCGTCAAGGCCGCCAAGCCTGGGGACCATTTGCTGTGTATGAGCAATGGTGGGTTTGGCGGGATCCACGAGAAGCTGTTGGACGCTCTGTCCAAATAGCGTCTGCTCGATGCATTGC
>NZ_JBFUMO010001067.1:0-998 GCF_054049355.1 Roseateles sp. P5_E11
ATTTCACGCTCAGCCGCCTCTGGGTGTTCCGCAAACCTTGACTGCCATCCCGCCATGGAACTGATCGACCCCGCCCAATTCCACCGTGCCAGCTGGGCCGGCGCCCAAGCGCCGGTCGTCAACTTCGTGCTGCCCTGCTACAACGAAGAGGCCGTGTTGCGCGAGACGGCCAGCCGCTTGGGGCTTTTGCTGAACGAGCTCAAAGCCGAAGGCCTGATCGCCGCGGCCAGCTCGGCCTACTACATCGACGACGGCAGCCGCGACGGCACCTGGGCCCTCATCGAGACGCTGGGCCGCGAGCGCGATGACGCCTGTGGCATCAAGCTCAGCCGCAACCGCGGCCACCAGAACGCGCTGCTGTGCGGGCTGATGACGGTGAGCGGCGACGCACTGATCAGCCTTKACGCCGACCTGCAGGACGACCTGTCCATCATCCCGGACATGATCCGCGCCTTCCGCAATGGCGACGAACTGGTCTACGCCGTGCGCCGCCGCCGCGACACCGACACCTTCTTCAAGCGTTTCACGGCGGAGGGCTACTACAAGGTCCTGGCCATGATGGGCGTCGAGGTCGTCTTCAACCACGCCGACTACCGGCTGATGGGTCGCCGCCCGCTGGAGGCGCTGCGCAACTATGAGGAAACCCACCTCTTCCTGCGCGGCATGATTCCCCAACTCGGCTACCCCAGCAGCGTCGTCAGTTTCGACCGCGCCGAGCGCTTTGCCGGCGAATCCAAATACCCGTTATCCAAGATGCTCAGCCTGGCCTGGCGGGGCGTCACATCGTTCTCCGCCGCACCACTGCGGGCCATCACGGGCCTGGGCGCCATGGTGTCACTCGTCAGCGTAGCCTTCGGTCTTTGGGCGTTGTTCATCAGGCTGTTCACCGAGGTCGCCCTGCCCGGCTGGGCGTCCACGGTAATCCCGATGTATCTGCTCGGCGGCATCCAGTTGCTCAGCCTGGGCGTCATCGGCGAGTACCTCGCCAAGGTCTACGA
>NZ_JBFUMO010001068.1:0-992 GCF_054049355.1 Roseateles sp. P5_E11
CTGACCGACAAGGTGCCCAACGACAAGATCCCGCTGATCACGCTGGGCTACGGCCTGTCCGCTTCGGCCGATGGCGGCGTATTCGCGTGGAACTTCCCGCTGATGGGCAGCTACTGGACGGCGGCCGACATCCTCATCCAGCACATCGCCAAGAAGGAAGGCGGCCTGGACAAGCTCAAGGGCAAGAAGATCGCCCTGGTCTATCACGACAGCCCTTTCGGCAAGGAGCCCATCCCGCTGCTGGAAGAGCGCAGCAAGATGCATGGTTTCGAGCTGGTGAAGATCCCGGTCACCGCGCCCGGCGTGGAGCAGAAGAGCGCCTGGCTGCAGGTGCGCCAGCAAAAGCCCGACTACACGCTGCTGTGGGGCTGGGGCGTCATGAACTCCACCGCGCTGAAAGAGGCCCAGGCCACCGGCTACCCGCGCGACAAGATGTATGGCGTCTGGTGGTCGGGCGCCGAGCCCGATGTGAAGGACGTGGGCGAGGGCGCCAAGGGCTACAACGCGTTGAACCTGAACACCTCCGGCCAGACCCCGAAGGTCATCCAGGACATCCTCAAGCTCGTGCATGAGAAGGGACAGGGCACGGGCCCGAAGGACGAGGTCGGCTCGGTGCTCTACACGCGCGGCCTGGTCATCCAGGCGCTCGGCGTGGAGGCCGTGCGGCGTGCGCAGGAGCGTTTCGGCAAGGGCAAGGTCATGACCGGCGAGCAAGTGCGCTGGGGCCTGGAGAACCTGGCGCTGGACGACAAGAAGCTGGCCTCGCTGGGCCTGAACGGCGTGATCCGCCCGATCAGCACCAGCTGCTATGACCACCAGGGTTCGACCTGGGCGCGCATCCACACCTGGGACGGCGCGAAGTGGAGCTTCAGCAGCGATTGGTACGAGGCGGACGCACAGATCATCAAGCCGATGGTGAAGGCGGCGGCGGACAAGTACGCGGGAGAGAAGRAGCTTACTCGGCGGACGCCTGCTGAGTGCCAGAGCTGAGC
>NZ_JBFUMO010001069.1:0-985 GCF_054049355.1 Roseateles sp. P5_E11
CCTGGAGGTCGATGGCCTGACCTATGACGTTTCCTTTGTCTTCGGGCCCTACAACACGGTCTTTGCCTCTGACGCCCCGACCTTCCTCGGCGACGAGGCGGCTGCGAATGAGGCGGCGGACGCCCTGCTGGCGGTTCTGGGGGCGCCTCCCACCGTCGTCATCGGCGACCCGTCGAGCTGCTGCGGGGTTCTTTGGGTGGCGTTCGCTGACCAGTTCCAAGGCAATATTGGCCAATACCAGGCAACGCAGACGGGCTATCAGGATGGCACCGGCGCCACCTGGCAGCGTTTTGGGTCGTTCGTGGACTCGAAGACGGCCAACCGCACCGAGAACAATTGGGCCTTTGCCGTGTTCACCCCGAACACCGTGCCTGAGCCGGGCTCGCTGGCCCTTGTTGGCTTGGCAATCGCGGGTCTCGGCGTCGCGCGCCGCCGCGCTTCCTGATCGGCTAAGGATGGCGCCACGCCGCGCCAACATCCCGCACCCCCATTGCTGCTGTAACCGCCGTGATCCCTGTCACGGCGGTTGCAACCGTTTCCATGTCCCCGTGGAATTTGGCGCGCAAAGCAGCCGCTGCTCCTGCTTCAAAAGGCAGCCTACCGCCCGAGAATGACGCCCAGAGGCACTCGCAGGCAACGAGCGGGTCGATCGACTGAGCGGCAATCCTTGGTATTCGGGGCCGACCCGATTCCCAGACGCTGTCAGCCAAGGCCTACTTGCATGCGTTTGGAGCCCGTTGCGAAGCGAAAGAGCCGGTGGCAAGCCCTGAGGTGACGGCCCGTCAATACGGGACAAGAGTTCACTTGAGGTATTTCACTTAAGTTCTTATCTTGTCGGTACTTTTGGCGTCACGTACACTGCCGCCTGCGTTGGGGACCTCCGTTGAAGACATTTGCCGCCGCTTTCCTGAGCCTCACCTTCCTGGCCGCGCTGCCTGGCGCCGCCACGGCAGCCGCCGACACGACCCAATCCAGGGCCATCCGC
>NZ_JBFUMO010001070.1:0-985 GCF_054049355.1 Roseateles sp. P5_E11
GTTGACGGCCACGTCACCGACCAGATCGACTACCTGTCTGCCATCGAGGAAGGCAAGTACGTCATCGCCCAGGCGAATGCGACGCTGAACACCACTGGCGAGCTGACGGACGAGCTGGTCTCGGCCCGTGAGAACGGCGAGTCGGTGCTGACGTCGCCTGAGCGCATCCAGTACATGGACGTGGCGCCGACGCAGATCGTATCGGTGGCAGCCTCGCTCGTGCCCTTCCTGGAGCACGATGACGCGAACCGCGCACTGATGGGCGCCAACATGCAGCGCCAGGCCGTGCCGGTGCTGCGCCCTGAGAAGGCTTTCGTGGGTACGGGCGTCGAGCGCGTGGCTGCGAAGGACTCGGGTACGGTGGTCGCGGCTCGCCGCGGTGGCGTCGTCGACTATGTCGACACCAACCGCATCGTGATCCGCGTGAACGATGACGAGACCGTGGCCGGTGAGGTCGGTGTCGACATCTACAACCTGATCAAGTACCAGCGTTCCAACCAGAACACCAACATCCACCAGCGCCCGATCGTGCGCCGTGGCGACAAGGTGGCAGCCGAGGACATCATTGCCGACGGCGCGTCCACCGACATCGGTGAGCTGGCCCTGGGTCAGAACATGCTGGTCGCGTTCATGCCCTGGAACGGCTACAACTTCGAAGACTCGATCCTCATCAGCGAACGCGTCATCGCCGAAGACCGCTACACCTCGATCCACATCGAGGAACTGGTCGTCAACGCGCGTGACACCAAGCTGGGCGCCGAGGAAATCACCCGCGACATCCCGAATCTGTCGGAGCAACAACTCGGCCGTCTGGACGAGTCGGGCATCGTCTACGTCGGTGCCGAGGTGAACCCTGGCGACGTGCTGGTCGGCAAGGTCACGCCCAAGGGCGAGACGACGCTGACGCCGGAAGAGAAGCTGCTTCGCGCCATCTTCGGCGAGAAGGCTTCGGACGTGAAGGACACGTCGCTGCGTGTCGACCAAG
>NZ_JBFUMO010001071.1:0-981 GCF_054049355.1 Roseateles sp. P5_E11
GCTCAAGACGACGGCCAGCGCCATCAGCATCGGCACCAGCAACGACACGACCAGCATCAAGAAGGCGATCACGGATTTCGCAGACTCCTACAACAAGCTGCTCAACCTGATGCGCGACCAGACCAAGTACGACGCCGGCACCAAGACCGCCGGTGTGCTTCAGGGCGACAGCAAGGCAGTTTCCGTGCAACAGATGCTGCGCGGCATCACCGGCGGCAGCACGACACTCGCCGGCGCCTTCGGCCGCCTGGCCGACATCGGCCTGGAACCCGGCCAGAACGGCACGCTGACGGTCAACTCGACGAAGCTCGACAAGGCGCTGACCAATCTCACGGACTTGAAGAAGCTGTTCGCCGCGCCGGACGCCGCCACGCCGCGCAACCGGGGCTTCGCTCTGCAATGGAACACCTTTGCCACCCAGATCCTGGGCACGGACGGCGCCATCACCAACGGCCAGAGCAGCCTGCAAAAGCGCATCGCCAGCAACGACGCCACGATCGACCACATGCAGGACTCGCTGACATTGACCGAAAAGCGCCTGCGCGCGCAGTACAGCGCGCTGGACACCAAGATGAGCCAGCTCAGCGCGCTGTCGTCCTATGTCAACAAGCAGTTCGGCAGCACCTCGTCGAGCTGAGCCCGTGAAGAATTGCAAACAAGGCGCCTTAGGGCGCCTTTTTCATGCCGCCAGCGGGGGTTGGCCGCCTCAAGTTCCCCGGCCGGGCGCCGAAATTTGAAGGTATCCAGCCCAGAGAGCCCCCATGTACGGATCCTCCTCCCCGTTTGCTTCCCGAGCTCACCGCGCCGGCTCCGCCTACGGCAAGGTCGGCGTCGAGACCGATGTCCTCAGCGCCAGCCCGCACCGCCTCGTCGCCCTGCTGTTCGACGGCGTCATGGAAGGCATGAACATGGCCCTGGCCGCGATCCAGGCAGGCAACACGCCGGTCAAGAACAACTCACTGTGCCGCTGTGTGCGCATCC
>NZ_JBFUMO010001072.1:0-980 GCF_054049355.1 Roseateles sp. P5_E11
ACATCAACTCGTCCGGCTCCGACCTGCTGCACCTCATCAACGACATCCTGGACCTGTCCAAGATCGAGTCGGGCACCGTCACGGTGGAGATCGAGGACATCTCGTTTGTGTCGCTGCGCGACAGCATCGACCGCAATTTCCGCCATGTGGCCGAGGCCAAGAGCCTGCCGCTGCGCCTGACGTTCGCCGACGACCTGCCGCGCAGCATGGAAAGTGATGCCAAGCGGCTGCAGCAGATCCTGAAGAACCTGCTGTCCAACGCGGTGAAGTTCACGGCGCACGGCCATGTGGAGCTGCGCGTCAGCCTGGCCAACGAGGGCTGGAGCACGGAGCATCCGGTGCTGAGCAAGGCCCAGCATGTGCTGGCCTTCGCGGTGGAGGACACCGGCATTGGCGTGGCGCCCGAGAAGCAGCGCCTGATCTTCGAGGCCTTCCAGCAGGCCGACGCCGGTACTTCGCGCAAATACGGCGGCACCGGCCTGGGCCTGGCCATCAGCCGTGAGCTGGCGGCCCTGCTCGGCGGCGAAATCCGCCTGACCAGCGTGCATGGCCATGGCAGCACGTTCACGCTCTTCCTGCCCTTGCATTTCGCAGGCGCGGACAGCGCCAGCATGGCGCCCCTGCCCTCGCACAGCCGCCCGATGGCCCCGGCGCGCAACAACCTGCCGCTGGTGCGAGAAACCCAGGTACCTGATGACCGCGAGAACATCGAGGAGGGCGACTCGGTCCTGCTTATCATCGAGGACGACCCTCACTTCGCCCGCATCGTGCTGGGCCTGGCGCGGGACCGCGGCTTCAAGGGCCTGGTGGCGCTCAAGGGCAGCCTGGGCCTGGAGCTGGCGCGGCGCTTCAAGYCGACTGCCGTGTCGCTGGACATCTTCCTGCCCGACATGCTGGGCTGGACGGTGCTCAACCAGCTCAAGCTCGACCCGCTGACCCGCCACATCCCGGTGCAGATCTTCAGCGTCGCCGAGGAGGAC
>NZ_JBFUMO010001073.1:0-977 GCF_054049355.1 Roseateles sp. P5_E11
GACCCGGCTTGCGGGCAGGTCGTCTGCGACGATAGTACGCCGCGGCGGGCAACTTGGGTGGGCTCTTCGGTATCTTGGCTGACCCTTTGCGGTGGGTCTTGATCACGTGCTGTCCCGCACTACGCGCTCTTGGACCGCTCCCGCGCCTCGTGCAGCGTCGCCAGCGTGATCTTGCGCACCTCGGCCTTGCTCTGCTCCACATGGCTGCGCAGCAGCAGTTGGGCCTGCTCGACCTTGCGCTGCATCACCGCACGAAGGATCTTGGCGTGTTCGGCGTAAGTGGCCTCGATGCGGTGGCCGCGTGTGAAATCCAGGTGGCGAATGATGCGGATCTGCTCGGTCACGTCCCAGTGCACGCGGGCCATCTCGGCATTGCCGGCGGCGCGTACCAGCGTGGCGTGGAAGGCCTCGTCCAGCATGCCCACCTCGCGGGCATCACTCAGCCGCTCGGCGGCGGGGACCAGCCAGATGTCCTTCAACGATTCCAGCTCCGGCGGCGGCGTGCCGGTGTGCGTGCACAGCCGCGCCACGGCGGCCAGCTCCAGGACGACGCGCAGGTCGTAGAGCTGCTCCAACCTGCCGAAATCGATCGGCCGCACGGACCATCCCGACTTGGCCTCGACGTCGAGAAAGCCCTCGTTGCGCAGCTTGAAAAGCGCCTCGCGCACCGGCGTGCGGCTAACGCCCAGGCGCTGGCCCAGTTCCGCCTCCGAGAAGCGGTCGCCCGGCACGAGCTGGAAGTCGTTCAGCTCGGCCTTGAGCCGGGCGTAGACCTGCTCGGCCAGATTGGGACGGCCGGCACGCGGGGCGCTGGCAGAAGAGTCGACGATGGCCCGCATGCCGGCGATCTTAGCCAGCGGGCGCGGTAAGCAAGCTCTTCTGCTCAGCGAGCA
This sequence comes from Roseateles sp. P5_E11, assembly GCF_054049355.1. Lineage (NCBI taxonomy): Bacteria > Pseudomonadati > Pseudomonadota > Betaproteobacteria > Burkholderiales > Sphaerotilaceae > Roseateles > Roseateles sp. P5_E11. The sequence continues at coordinate 894 of NZ_JBFUMO010001073.1, forward strand.
TGTTCAACGGCGCACTTCGCGCTGGAAGATCTCCAGGCTCTGCTTCTTCGCCGTGATGAAGCTCGGCTCCGACAAAGTGGCCAC
>NZ_JBFUMO010001074.1:0-975 GCF_054049355.1 Roseateles sp. P5_E11
GGAAAGCGGCTAGGCAGATTGGTCAGAGGGCCGCTTGCTTGCTCTGGAACTTGCCCCGTGGGTCCAGCGTGCCTAGGAGAGCCGATGAACTCGGCGCATGGCTGGCGGGCCGCATCTGCCATGCGGTCGGTGCTCATGGCTCATGCCTCCTGATGTTCTTCAGCAGGACGGCCGGAGGGCTTGACCTTGGTGGTCTTGCGCTTGGCTTCCCGCTCAATCGCGTCGAGGCCTTCACTGATCGCCTGGGCCGTCACCACGCTCGGCTCGTACTGCTTGTCAGGAGGGCTGTTCGTGATGCGATACAAGGTCTTGGCATTGACCCCGCTGCGGCGGGCGACCTCTTGGACGTTGGCCGCCGCGAGACTCGCTTTGATTTCAGTGAGAGTGCGCATGCCTCATTCTGAGACATTCATGTCCAACGCGCAAGAACTTTCTCGCGCCTTCCATGTCCAACCCATTGCCTGGAGTGATGGCACAGTTACAACTATGGAGCCCCTGACCCCCCGTGCAATACTGGCCGCCAACATCCGAAAGCTGATCGGGACAGACAGCGTGCGGAACTGGGCCATTTCAAGGGGGCTTGACGTGAGACTGATCGACCGCATCACGAAAGGCGGCAACGCCACGCTGGAGACAATTGACGAAATCGCGCAGGCCTGCAGCGTGCCGGCATGGCACCTCCTGCTGCCCGACTTCGAGCCGGGCACGAAGATCGACACACCAGTAACGGAGTCCGAGCGCCAGCTCCTGGAGCGGCTGAAGAGGCTTCTTGGCTAAGGGAGACCCACCATGAGGATTGCGCTTTTCTTGGCCGCGTCGGTGTTGAGCGGCTGCGCGACCCGCCCAATGTCTCAGGAAGAGCGAGACAGCTCCGATAGGACGATCCGGGCGCTGGAGGTCTTGAATGCCAGCCCATGGAGCGCTGGCGCCAGACAGCCAGTCCAGCAAAGGTCGCCGGTCGCTTTTTTAAAGCGG
>NZ_JBFUMO010001075.1:0-974 GCF_054049355.1 Roseateles sp. P5_E11
GCCGTTGGCCGTCAGCGTCAGCCATTGGCCGGCATCGCGCGCGACGACGGCTACCCCCAGGGCCAGCAACAGCTGCACGCCAAGCACGGCGCGCAGCACCAGGCCAACGTGGCAGACGTCGAAGGCGCGCGTCGGGTCCAGCAGCGGCGCCTTGTTGAGTTCGGGCAGTTCAGGCAGCTCGGTGGCCGCGAAGCCCAGCCATTGGCTGAGCTGCATGGACTCGTGCCAGACGCTGTGGTGCGCTGGCGCGCGGCGCTTGAAGAAGGGCATGTGGGGCTCGGATTTGTTGGCGTTCGATAATCCCGGGCTGCGCCTGCATTTTGCGCGCTGAATTCCGCCGCCCGCCTCATCTCAGTCATGTCAGACAACCAACTCGCGAATAAGTCCCAAGCCTGGTCCRCCCTCTTCTCAGAGCCGATGAGCGATCTGGTCAAGCGCTACACGGCCAGCGTCGGCTTCGACCAGCGCCTGTGGCGGGCCGACATCGCCGGCAGCCTCGCTCATGCCGAGATGCTGGCGGCGCAAGGCATCCTCAATGCTGAGGACCATGCGGCCATCCAGCGAGGCCTGGGCGAGATTGCCGCCGAGATCGAGGCCGGCCAGTTCGAGTGGAAGCTGGACCTSGARGACGTGCACCTCAACATCGAGGCGCGGCTGACCGAGCGCGTCGGCATTGCCGGCAAGCGACTGCACACCGGCCGCAGCCGCAACGACCAGGTCGCGACCGACGTGCGCCTGTGGCTGCGCGGCGAGATCGACGAGATCAGCGGCCTGCTCAAGGCTCTGCAGACCGTGATGGTGGAAAAGGCCAGCGAGCATGCCGATGTGATCCTGCCCGGCTTCACGCACCTGCAGGTGGCGCAGCCGGTCAGCTTCGGCCACCACCTGCTGGCCTATGTGGAGATGTTTGCCCGCGATGCCGAGCGTATGGGAGACACGCGCAAGCGCGTCAACCGCCTGCCGCTGGGCGCGGC
>NZ_JBFUMO010001076.1:0-974 GCF_054049355.1 Roseateles sp. P5_E11
GCGCGCTGTGGAAGCAGCTCTTCCCGGCCGACCTGCCGGTGGCGCCCTTCACCTTCATGGACATCTCGGCCAAGAACCTGCGCTCCTACCCGGTGCGCAGCGTGCTGGGCCTGCTGCGCCAGCACTACACCCAGCTCGCAYAGACGGCGGGCGATGGCGACCACCCCGTGCTGCTGCCCTGGCGCGCGGCCGATCCGGCGCTGAAGGGCCTGCTCACCGACCTCGGCACGCGCACGCTGAAGCAAGACTTCGGCAATCGCACCATCGAGGTCCCCTTCCCCGGCTTCGGGCGCTTCCATGCGCTGCGCGGCAATTCACGGGCCCATGACCGCGCCATCGACGGCAGCGTCTTCAACGCCAACAGCTGCATCCCCGCGCCGGCCCGCATGCCGGGACAGAAGGGCGGCACCACCACCTTCCGTCTGCGCGCGCTGCCGCCGCAGTGGGAAGACCCGGCCCTCATCCGCAACGGCAGCATCGCCACCGACCCGGCCGACCGCGAGAAGCGCGCCGTGCTGATGGAGCAGTTCAGCGGCCCGGGCGAGTACGCGCTGTGGCAGAGCGACCGCTTCTACAACCGCCGCGTGCCGACCGCCGCGCAGAAGGCCATGCGCCGCCCCGGCTTCACCGGCGTGGAGGCCTCGCCTGTTGAGCCCGACTTCGACTTCCACCAGCGCATCGCCAGCTACGGCGACCACCCCCACCTGATGCGCCGCCTCGGCCTGGTGATCGACTTCGTGCTGGAGAAGAACGACCTGCTCGACGCCCTCGTCACCGCGGCCGGTGCGTCGGCCGCCGCGGGCTTCATGCAGCTACGCATCGTCAACGGCGTCATCGGCGACAGCCAGCGGCCGTGGACGGCCTTCACGGCCACGCGCAAGCGCTTCGTCGTGCGCGAGCGCACGGCTGATCATGCCGACGGCCTGCTGCGCCTCGTCGGCGCCAACGACAACTACCTGCAGGCGCGCAGCCCC
>NZ_JBFUMO010001077.1:0-968 GCF_054049355.1 Roseateles sp. P5_E11
GCCGTCGGCGCTGAGCTGACTTAAGGAGTAGTCGCCCCAGGCGGGGATGCGATGTTGCAGCTGGCGCACCTGCGTGCCCCATTGCGCCACCGGCGGCGTGGCGCGGCCGGCCAGCTGGGCCTCACGCACGGCAGCACCCGGGTCGCGGCGCAGGCCGGTCAGGTTGCGCACGCCCTCGGCCCACAGGCCACCGGATTCGCCAGCAAAGCGCACATGACGGTCGTAGAGGGCGTCGCGCAGCGGCACGTCGAAGCGCAGGCCGATACCGCGCAGGAAGTCCTTCTGATCGTCGCCATCGAAGACGAAGGTGTGCATGACGCGCAGCGATTCGGCGCCGGCGTAGAAATAGAAGCGCACCGAGAAGGGCAGCCATTCGCGGCCGGCGGCRCTACGGTGTTGGCCGTCGACCTTGATGACGGCGCGCACCGGGCCGGTCTGCTCGACGGTCAGTTGTGCGATGCGGCTCTGGAAGGCGGTCTGCGTGACGGCGCCCTGCTCGGCATCGGGCTTGTCGTCGGTCTGGGCGATGAGGGTGCAGGAACCCAGCACCTCGCGGCCGTCGCGCTCGATGCCCTGGATGAGCTTGGCGCCCTGGCGTGGCAGCCTGCAGCGGATGACGCCGGTGTCGACCTCGATGAAGTCAGCCTCCTCGCGCACCTTCACGGTGGCACCTGCGGCGGCAGCACCCTTGCCCGGGCGGATGCTGGGCTGGGTACCGGCATCGACGCCGGCTGGCAGCGCATGCGCCGTCCACTTCAGCGAGCCATCGGGCCACCAGGCCAGCGGCCAGGTCTGCAAGGCCAGTGGCTTGCCCTGCGCGTCCAGCGCGTGGAAGGCCTGATCCTTCCTGTGCTGGCCGCGCGGCCAGGGCAGACCCAACGTGGCGCCGAGCGCCAGCGCGGGGGCGGTGCCATCCAGCCAGCGCAAGCCGAGCAGGTCGTCCGACGTGGCGACGGTCGGTGCGGGCG
>NZ_JBFUMO010001078.1:0-964 GCF_054049355.1 Roseateles sp. P5_E11
GGGTAGCCGTGGCACCAGCACAGGAGGCTCGATCCGCACGCCCTCCTCGTCTCGCAGCTCGGATAGCTCCCCTCCAGGGCTGATCTGCCGCATGCAACCGATACGCCCATCGCCGTCGATGTCGGCCGTCACCCACCGCGGAGTCTTCCGGTGGATCTGCTCATCGACCGGGCTGGAGCGAAGTGGTCTTCCGGTGGACAAGAATTRCTCGGCGCCATCCGGAGACAGTCGAGGCACGACATAGAACAGGGCCTCGCGCAGTGAGGCCGCCATAGGCTTTGCCAGTGGTTTCCCGCCGACTTGTTCAGCGCCTGACATCAATGCGATCAGGTCGGAAACGATGGCCAGAGCCACATTGGTGCCGCACACCTCGCTGGCGTGCATGTTCGCGTCGATCCAGACCGCCGGACGCAGACGGTCTGGATCCCTGCCCACAATGAGCATGGGAATGCTTCTACCTTCGGCGGACTGGCCGAGCGAGCACAGGCGAACGAGGTCTGCGTGCGTAGCCGCCCAGCCCTCCAACTGCCCCATGAGTTGTGCGTAGTTCAGGTAGCGATCTCGGAACATCGTGGTCTATTTCTGCAACGCCCTATGGATGGGCTCGCGGTCAATGTACCGACGTCCTTACACGCGAAAAATGCGCTGTATCTGATGCTTGCATTGACCCAGACCGATGTTTGCCGACTGCATGGAGCTACTCGACGACACACGGCACTGCAGCGGAATACAACAAATCGATGGGATTTACACTGCGATTACATTGATGAAAATCGATGCAGTGAAGGTTCTATCGCAACGTGCGAGCAGCACTGCGGAACCTCCACCAGGATTCTTCTCATGCGACAAGTACACGATGTAGATCTCAAGTTGCTTCGAGTCTTTGACGCGGTCGTCCGTTGCGGCGGCTTCTCGGCTGCGCAGGCAATGCTCAACGTTGGGCAATCCACCATCAGTGCGCAGA
>NZ_JBFUMO010001079.1:0-954 GCF_054049355.1 Roseateles sp. P5_E11
GTGCACATCCTGTGTGCCGCAAATGAAGCGCACCGAAGACAGCCCGAAGCCATGCGTGCGCAGGGCTTCATGCGCGGCCTCGATGACCTTGGGATGCGACGACAAGCCCAGGTAGTTGTTGGCGCAAAGGTTGATGACTTCGCGGCCGTCGGCCGTCTTCACGACGGCGCCCTGGGGTGTCGTGATGATGCGTTCGGACTTGAACAGCCCGGCGGCGCGGATGCTGTCCAGCTCGGTCTGCAGGTGTTGATAGAAGGCCTGGCTCATGGCGCTGCTCCTGATGCACAATCCGGTTTAGTGAACTCGTTCGATATATCGAACCTTTGTGCAGTATCTGAAAATCATCTATCCAGGTCAAGCATGAACATGGACAACACCGAACCGCCCCGCGTCGGCGCCGCCCTGCAGGCGCTGCGCAGCAGCCGTGGCCTGTCGCTGGATGATCTCTCCAAGCGGGCCGGCGTGAGTAAGTCGATGTTGTCGCAGATCGAGCGCAACCAGGCCAATCCCACGGTGGCCGTGGTGTGGCGGCTGGCCAATGCGCTGGGCGTGGACATGGGTGAGTTGCTGGGCGGCGAGCGCGCAGCGACGCCTGCCATCGAGACCGTGCCGGCCCACGCGACGCCGGGGCTGACCAGCCCGGACGGGCTTTGCAAGCTGCGCATCCTCGGCCCCATCGAGCTGGCCGGGCAGTTCGAGTGGTACGAGCTGAACATCCAACCCGGCGGCGTGCTGGACAGCCAGGCCCACGAGCCGGGTTCGCGCGAGCACCTGAGCGTGCTGACGGGCAGCCTGGAGGTCAGCGCCCAGGGCATGACGAACAGGCTCAAGGCCGGCGAGACGGCGCGTTATGCGGTGGACGGCCCGCATGCCATCCGCAACGTAGGCAAGTCGGCGGCGACCGCACTTTTGGTGGTGCTCCACCCGTAGACTCCGGCGGGTTCAACCAAGGAG
>NZ_JBFUMO010001080.1:0-953 GCF_054049355.1 Roseateles sp. P5_E11
TCTTGGCGTCCAGCGCGTTCATCGCCTTCTTCTGCGTCAGACCGCTGGAGTCTGCCCAGGCCCACCAGACCGCAGCGAGCACAAAGGGCGACAGCACGATGACCCAGGCCCAGAAATCGTCCTTGTGGAACTGGACCCAGCCGCCGAGCCGCAGCACGATCAAGAGCACGCCAATCAACACGAAACCCATGCGGGCTCTCCTTCAGGTATCTTTGCAACCACTGTAGTCCAACGCCCCGAAAGGTTCGCATGAAGAATGCTCTGATCCTCAGCCTCGCCCTCGTCGTCGCTCCCGCCGCCTTCGCCACCCAGGAGCTGGCGCAGAAAAAGAACTGCATGGCCTGCCATGCGCTGGACAAGAAGCTCGTCGGCCCGGCCTACAAGGACGTGGCGGCCAAGTACGCCAAGGACAAGGACGCCTACAAGAAGCTGGCCGAGAAGATCCAGAAGGGCGGCTCCGGCGTCTGGGGCCCCGTGCCCATGCCAGCCAACACCCAGGTCAGCCCGGCCGAGGCCGAGACGCTGGCCAAGTGGGTGTTGACGGTCAAATAAGGCCGTCACCCTTTTGAAAACAGGCCCTGCGGGGCCTGTTCTGCTTTCCGGGTGGTGCGACGCGTCACTGGCGCGTCACGGCGGCTGCCAAGRATCCGCGCCGCGCAGGCTGTTCTGCGCGCAGCCACGGCATCGCCCATGAACTCCATTTGCCCACTGAAGCCCGCCGCGCTCGCGACGACCGTCCTTGCCCTGTTCGCCGCCAGCACTGCCCAGGCCGCCTCGGCCACGCTGGAAGGCTGGGCCCTGATGCCGGCCAACACCTTCGCCGAAGGTCCGACCACCGGCCAGTTCGCCAGCGGCGCCGGAGGTAACTCGCTGCCGCTGCTGAACAAGCAATCCGTGCAAGGTTTCTCCGCCGTACTGGCCGGCCCTGCCGCTGGCACCTACCTCTTCATGCC
>NZ_JBFUMO010001081.1:0-951 GCF_054049355.1 Roseateles sp. P5_E11
GGCGACTACCTGATCGGCGAGAAGATCATGGTGGGCGGCGGGGCCTTGCGCAGCATGGTCAAGCCCAGCGCCGACGGTGCATCGGCGGACTGCTGGTACTCGGGCGTGGGCAATCTCAACGTGCACTACAGCTCGGGCGTGACCAACCACTTCTTCTTCCTGCTCGCCGAAGGCACCAACAGTGCCTACGGCAACAGCCCGACCTGCGTGACCGGCAACACCCGCGTCGCCACCGGCGCGGGCTCGCTGACGGGCATCGGCCGGGACAAGGCCGCCAAGATCTGGTACCGGGCGCTGACGACGAAATTCACTTCGTCCACCAACTACGCCGGCGCACGCAGTGGCACCATCGCCGCCGCCAATGAGCTCTACGGGACTGGCAGCGCCGAGGCGAATGCCGTGGCCTCTGCCTGGAGCGCTGTCGGCAGGAACTGAGCCGAGCGGGCTCAATCGGGGGCGTCTTCGGACGCCCCTTTTTTCTGGGCGTAGCTGGCCTTGCGGCCGCGTGCCGGGTACCAGACCTCACGTTCCACCCAGTGCGCCAACCGCCCGGCGCGATCCCCGCGCTGCTCGCGCAGCCAGGTCAGGACGACCTCATCGAGCACATAGCTACCGTCGCGTTGCTCGCGCACCGACTGTGGATGGCGACGCCGCAGCGATGCGGCCGGCATCGGCGCACCCAGGGCCATCGACAAATCCTCCAGCGCGATCCAGCGGTGGCGCTCGATGTCATCGTCCAGCACACGAATGCGGTGGCCCTTGAACGCGTAGTAGCGCCCCTGCACGGGCCGGAAGGCCAGTGCCTTCAGGCCCCGCCCGACCGTTTCGCCCAGGGCAACAAGATCGGACGCGAAGGCACGGCCCCACAGCATCAGCGCCACCAGCATGCCGGCCCAGCCGCTCGCCCACCACAGCAGCGCCGTTGCGGCGCCGCACACGGCCAGCTTGAAC
>NZ_JBFUMO010001082.1:0-943 GCF_054049355.1 Roseateles sp. P5_E11
GGCCAGCGCCAGCGTCAACGAGAGCGACACCGTGGTGCGCATCCCCGACGGCCACATCGTCGCCATCGGCGGCCTGATGCAGATGGAAGCCACGCGCCGCGGCTCGGGCGTGCCGGGTGCCGACAGCAACCCGCTGACGTCCATGCTGTTCGGCAATCGCGCCAACAACGGCCGCAAGCGCGAGCTCGTCGTCCTCATCAAGCCCAGCATCATCCGCAGCGCGGAGGACTGGGAGCAGCACAACCGCCTGGTCAGCGAGTCCCTGGACGACACCGAAGGCCGCACGCGGCGCGTGATCCGGGTGGATGGCGCGGCGGCGGCGCCGCAAAAGTAAGCGGTGGCGGGAAAAGTGGCCGGGTCCGCATCCGTGCCCATTCGCACAGCGTGGACGGTCGCAGCCGTCGCGGCCGTCGCACTAGCGCTGGCCGCCGGCAGCTGGCTACTGAACCGATCGGCCGAGGCGCCCACCTCACTGCCGCCTTCACTGCCAGCCCCGACCTCGGCAACGCTCCAGGGAACGTTGCTGCGGCCGGTCATCGACGCGAAGGCCGATGCCGCTACCCAGCCGGCGAGCGCGGCCATGCCGGCTGCGCTTCCCCCGTCCCTGCGCACGCCGGCCTCATCGACACCCGATGAACTGCGCACGGTGCAGCTTGCGTTGGAAGAGGGCGCGACGCCAGCGCAGGCGCRCAAAGCAGCCGACGTGCTCGAGCGATGCGAGCATGCGACCCAGACAATCGAATTCGCGTACAGCGTACGCGACCAGGGCGGCCCGCTGCGGCAAGTGTTCGAGAAGACTCCTGGCTTCAACATGGACCAATGGATCAAGGAGAAGCAGGACTTGCAGCGACGCTGCCAGTTCTTCGACACGGCCACCCTGGCGCGCAGGGGCGAGTTTCTCAAGCGAGCCTACGAGGGAGAGCTCCCTGGCATGGCGCTGGCG
>NZ_JBFUMO010001083.1:0-931 GCF_054049355.1 Roseateles sp. P5_E11
GCAGCCGGTTGCGCCCGCTCATGTAGATCACAAACCGCGCAAAACCATTGCGTTCATCCGTCTCGATGGCCGACACCGTCATGTCGAGGCCGCCATGGGCCAGGTCGGCCCAGGTGCGGACCCTGGAGTCCACAAAGGTCTCGAACTTGCAGCCGGTCCGACGGCCCACTTCATCGACGATGTCGACGTCTATGCCCGCCGTGCTCAGCCCCGCACGCCGAAAGGCCAGCGAACCATATTCGTACAAGGCGACACGGTACGGCCCGCACGCGACCGGCTGCGCCAGTGCTTGCACGCTGGCTGTGGCCAACCAACCAGCCGTCACCCACATCCTGACCTTGCCCATGCCTTCACTGCCCATCAAAGCTGGGCCAAGTATCTATTGGCGGCGGGCAGGAGGCGCATGGAGCCGCATTCGCTGACATCTTTGGCCTTGCCCGTGATTGAAACCGTGGAGGGCGGCTTAGCGACTGCGGACAATCAGCAGCACAAGGAGCCGAGAACCCCATGCGCATGATCCTGGTCACGTTGCTCTCGCTGCTAAGTCTGTCGCAGGAGGCGGCTGCCTGCAGCGTTTTGCCAAGTTGGCGCCCGCCCACGGTGGAGACTGCGCTGAGCCAAGCTGCGGTCGTGCTTCAGGCGAAAGTCATTGCGGTGCAGCGTGAAGCAGGAGTGTCTTTGGCAACCGTGTCGGTTGAGCACGTGCTTAAGGGCAAGTATTCAGGCCACATTGTGGAAACAGGCGGCGGCAGCCTCTGTGGGATAGGCACTTTCAACGTTGGTCAGACCTACGTGCTCTTCTTTGAACAGCGCGGAGAGTGGTGGGTTAATGCGCTCGTGCAGCCTCATGCCACGGCGGTGCTCGGGTCGCGTCGTCTGGACGCGAGTGAAGTGATTCCAGCCGTCGCTGCGATCTCGAAGCAAATTGGCG
>NZ_JBFUMO010001084.1:0-930 GCF_054049355.1 Roseateles sp. P5_E11
GCGGAAAGGCGGCTAAGAATTGCAAGGTGACCGAAAACTGGATAGCGCTCTCAAGCTTGTCGGCCGACGGGCCAGGGGGGACTCAGGCCCCATGCGCAGGACGCGTCAAGCCCGCGATGACAATGGCGCCCAGCATTCGCGCGCCAGCGGCAGATTTGGCTTGCCACCCGAGATGAACACCACGCTAGATCCCACCCGCCATGCGGCGCCCCAGGTTGTTGAAGCGCTTCGCGCCGCCATCATTTCGCTGGAGCTGGCGCCCGGCAGCGCACTCGACCGCGCCGAGCTGGCCCAGGGCTTCGGCGTCAGCCAGACGCCCGTGCGCGACGCGCTCATGCGGCTCAGCGAAGAAGGCCTGGTGCTCATACGTGCCCAGTACACGACCCAGGTCAGCCGCATCGACGTGCCGGCGGCCCGCGAGGCGCATTTCCTGCGCCGCTCCATCGAAATCGAGATCGCACGCCTGCTGGCGCTCTCGCACGACCAGGCAGTGATCGACGACCTGCATGCCCAACTGGCGCGCCAGGAGGGCCTCGCTGCCAGCAAGGACTACCCGGCCTTCATTGCAGCCGACAAGGAGTTCCACCGGCTGATGTACGTCGCCGCCGGCCTGCCGCGGCTGTGGTCGGTGGTGACGCGCATGTCGGGCCACATCGACCGGCTGCGCCTGCTGCACGCGCCGACCGAGGGCAAGGCCGAGTCCATCCTGGCCGGCCACCTGGCCATCCTGCAAGCCATCGAATCGGGTGACGCGCAAGGCGCGCAACAGGCCGTGCGCGAGCACCTGTCGGGCACGCTGGCCTCGGTGGAAGAGATCCAGCAACGCTACCCCGAGTACCTCATCCTCTCTTGAAGCGCCGCCCGCTTCGCCCCCCGCTTGGCAGGCGCAATCGGTAGCGCTCACAATTCGGGCCGCCTCCCCTACCGCAC
>NZ_JBFUMO010001085.1:0-927 GCF_054049355.1 Roseateles sp. P5_E11
AGCCTAGCGTCATCAAGCGGCCCGTCGTGCGCTGGCCGGACGGCCACTGGACGCTCGGATTTGGTGCGGAATCGTTCGAGAAGAGTGCATTGAATGCACCAAAGAAGAGCTGAACGATTGCTTGCGCTGCTCTCTGGCCGCAAATTCACGCCTTAAAGGCGGGCATTGAATTTGCAATTTCGGTGCGGTTTGGTTCGGATTGGTGCATGTCGCCCAAGTCTGGAGCCGCCGGCCGGAGGCAGCGTTGGAGTCATCGATCAAGCAGGGCGCAGACGCGCTCTTCATCCTTCTGGGCGCCATCATGGTGCTCGCCATGCATGCGGGCTTTGCCTTCCTCGAACTGGGCACCGTGCGCAAGAAGAACCAGGTCAATGCCCTGGTCAAGATCCTGGTGGACTTCGCGGTGTCCACGCTGGCCTATTTCCTGGTCGGCTACCTGGTCGCCTACGGCAGCCATTTCTTCGTCGGCGCCGAGCAGTTGGCGCAGAAGAACGGCTATGAGCTGGTCAAGTTCTTCTTCCTGCTGACTTTCGCGGCGGCCATTCCCGCCATCGTGTCGGGCGGCATTGCCGAGCGGGCCCGCTTCGGCCCGCAACTGGCCGCCACCTGCGTCATCGTTGGCTTCATCTACCCGGTGTTCGAAGGCGTGGCCTGGAACCAGGCCTTCGGCATCCAGGCCTGGCTGAAGGCCGCCACGGGCGCCGAGTTCCATGACTTCGCCGGCAGCGTCGTTGTGCATGCCGTGGGCGGCTGGATAGGTCTCGCCGCCGTGCTGCTGCTCGGCCCGCGCCTGAACCGCTACCGCAAGGACGGCGCGATGAGCGCCCACCCGCCGTCAAGCATCCCTTTCCTGGCCCTGGGCGCCTGGGTGCTGACGGTGGGCTGGTTCGGCTTCAACGTGATGAGCGCGCAGACGCTGGACAAGCT
>NZ_JBFUMO010001086.1:0-921 GCF_054049355.1 Roseateles sp. P5_E11
ATCTCCACCAGCGCGGCCTATGCCTTTGCGCGCATGAAGTTCCGCTTCGACAAGCCGGTGCTCAACGGCATGCTGCTGCTGCAGATGTTCCCGCCGGTGCTCGCGCTGGTGGCCATCTACGCCATCTTCGAGACCATCGGCACCTATGTGCCGGCGCTGGGCATCGAGACGCATGCCGGTCTGGTGCTCGCCTACCTGGGCGGTATCGCCACGCATGTGTGGACCATCAAGGGCTACTTCGAGACCATCCCCGTCGAGATCGAGGAGAACGCCAAGGTCGACGGCGCCACGCACTGGCAGGCGTTCAGCCGCGTGCTGCTGCCCATGGCCGTGCCCATCCTGATGGTGGTCTTCGTGCTGGCCTTCATCGGCACCATCATCGAGTACCCGGTGGCGTCCATCCTGCTGCGTGAAGAGGGCAACCTCACGCTCGCGGTGGGCTCCAAATATTTCCTGCACGACCAGCGCTTCCTGTGGGGCGACTTCGCGGCTGCGGCCGTGCTGTCGGGCCTGCCGATCACGCTGGTCTTCCTGCTGGCGCAGCGCTGGATCGTCTCCGGCCTGACTGCTGGCGGCGTTAAAGGCTGACTCGCATGTTGAAGACCCTCGCGCTGTGTACAGCGCTGCTTTCGCTCGCCCCTGCGGCTCATGCCGCCGCCTGCAAACCCGCACCTCTCGGCGACGCCACGCTCTATCTGCGCGGTGGCCTCAACAACTGGGCGGCCCAGGATGAGCACGCGTTCGAGTACCGCTGCGACGCCTACTACCTCAACCTCAAGTCCCAGGGCACCCAGGAGTTCAAGTTGGCCGACGAGGACTGGACGGCCGCCCTCACCTTTGGCGGCGACGCCAAGGGCGACCCGGCTCGCGGTGCCGGTGGCAACCTCAAGCGCGACTTCAAGGGGGAGCAGACGCTGCGCC
>NZ_JBFUMO010001087.1:0-916 GCF_054049355.1 Roseateles sp. P5_E11
GGCCATGTTCTGGCCGACGCTCATGTGCGGGTAGAGGGCGTAGTTCTGGAACACCATGGCGATGTCACGGTCCGCCGGCTCGACGTTGTTGACGACCCGAGAGCCGATGGCGATCTCGCCCTCGCTGACCTCCTCCAACCCCGCCACCATGCGCAGCAGCGTGGACTTGCCGCAGCCCGAGGGGCCGACGATGACGACGAACTCGCCGTCGTGGACCTCGGCATCCACGCCGTGGATGACCTGCACCGCCTTGGCGCCGTGGCCATAGCGTTTGAAGAGTTTGCGGATGGAGATGGCAGCCATTTATTTCTCTGTATCTACCAAACCTTTAACGAACCAGCGCTGCATCAGGATCACGACCAGCGCGGGCGGGATCATGGCGAGCAGGGCCGTGGCCATGACGAGGTTCCAGTCGTTGGCCGCCTCGCCGCCGCTGATCATGCGTTTGATGCCGATGACCACGGGGTACATGGACTCGTCGGTGGTCACCAGCAGCGGCCAGAGGTACTGGTTCCAGCCGTAGATGAACTGGATGACGAAGAGGGCGGCGATGCTGGTGGTGGACAGCGGCAGCAGCACGTCCTTGAAGAAGCGCAGCGGCGAGGCGCCGTCGATGCGCGAGGCTTCCACCAACTCGTCGGGCACCGTCAGGAAAAACTGGCGGAACAAAAAGGTGGCCGTGGCCGACGCAATCAGCGGCACGGTCAGGCCGGCATAGCTGTTGAGCATGTGCAGGTCGGCCACCACCTGGTAGGTGGGCCCGATGCGCACTTCCACCGGCAGCATCAGCGTCACGAAGATGGCCCAGAAGAACAGCTGGCGCAGCGGGAAGCGGAAGTAGACGATGGCAAAGGCCGACAGCAGCGAGATGGCGATCTTGCCGACGGCAATCACCATGGCCGTCACGAAGCTCACC
>NZ_JBFUMO010001088.1:0-912 GCF_054049355.1 Roseateles sp. P5_E11
GCCCAGGTCMGCACGYTGAACACSGACGACCTGAACAGCYTCACGTCCGACCAGTTCAACAAGCTSTCCACCGCCCAGGTCCAGTCGCTGACGACCACCCAGCTCAGCCATCTGGCCACCGACAGCCTCAATGCGATGGGCTCATCGCAGTTCGCGACGCTGAGCTCGGCCCAGTTCGGTTCGCTGACCAGCGACCAGTTGCCCAAGCTGGAGACGGCCGACCTGCGCGCCGTCACGACCGCGGCCCTGGCCGGCCTGACCTCCGACCAGATCCTGACGCTGACCTCCGACGAGGTGGCCGGCCTGTCGACCGGCCAGATCGCCTCGCTGTCGGCCAGCCAGGTCAAGGGCCTGACGGCCGGCGACATGACGGCGCTGAGCAGCGCCCAGGTGGCCGCCCTGAGTTCGGTTCAAGCCGCGGCGCTGAAYACSGACCARCTSTCSGCCATCGATGCGGCCGACATGAAGTCGMTGACGACGGCCKCCCTGCGYGCSCTGTCSAGCRCCCAGATCGATGGCCTGACCAGCGAYCAGYTGCGSGCSCTSACMAGCGCCCAGCTCAACGCGCTGACCACCAGYCCGCAGATCGTCGGCCTCAATACCGATGACCTCAATGTCCTGACGACGGACCAAATTGCCCGACTGTCGACCGCGCAGATCCAGGCGCTGACGACCACGCAGCTGAGCAACCTGGTCACCGACAGCCTCAAYGCGATGGGCTCGGCCCAGTTCGCCACGCTGTCTTCCARCCAGTTCGGCKCMCTGRSMACCGAYCAGCTCTCCAAGATGGAGACGGCCGACCTGCGCGCGGTCACGACCRMTGCRCTGCGYGGCCTGAGYTCCGATCAGGTCCAGTCGCTGAGCTCGGACGAAGTGAGTTCGTTGACCACTGCCCAGGTGGCCGCACTGACG
>NZ_JBFUMO010001089.1:0-912 GCF_054049355.1 Roseateles sp. P5_E11
GCTTCGGCGCCAAGGAAAACTCGGCCGACGCACTGCTGCGCATGTACGCCGTCACACCCAACTTCAAGACGGCCACGGGCGGCACCGGTACGGTCTCGGCCGCCAACTTCAACAGCGGCGCCAGCATGGGCGGTTTCACGTCTGGCAGCTACGTCACGCTGTCCGATCCAAACCAGTTGCTGTCGCTGAAGATCCAGGCCGACTACACGCGCTACTACAACACGGCAGCCAACCCGCTGGTCGACCCCAGCATCCGCAGCGGCCGCCAGCTGACCGGCGCCGACCTGGACATCGAGTCGGTGCGCAAGGACAAGAACGGCAACCTGTGGTTTGGCGATGAGTTCGGTCCCTACCTGATCAAGACCAACGCCAAGGGCGAAGTGCTGCGCCGCGAGATTGGCATGCTGGGCGTGGCGTCGCCGCAGAACGAGGCGGTCGTGAACGGCACCATCGGCGCGACGCTGGGCCGCTCCAACGGCTTCGAAGGCATGGCCATCAACCCGAACGGCGACCGCCTCTACACGCTGCTGGAAGGCACGGTCACGGGCGACCCGGCGAAGACGCTGCGCATCAACGCCTTTGACGTGAATGCCGAGAGCTACACCGGCCAGCAATGGAACTACAAGCTCGACGGCGCCGGCACCAACATCGGTGACATGACGGCCATCAACGACCACGAGTTCCTCATCATCGAGCGCAACGGCGCTACGGCCACCAGCGGCGGCACGCCGTTCAAGAAGATCTTCAAGGTCGACCTGAACCAGTTGGACGGCAGCGGCAACCTCGTCAAGAGCGAGGTCATCGACCTGATGAACATCGCCGACCCGCATGATCTGAACGGCGACGGCAGCAGCGCCTTCACCTTTCCGTTCACGACCATCGAGAGTGTGCTCATCCTGGACGCCCACACCC
>NZ_JBFUMO010001090.1:0-911 GCF_054049355.1 Roseateles sp. P5_E11
GGCATGAACTGCTGCATCTCGGCAGACGCGTCGGCAGCAATCAGCGCGAGCAGTTTTTGGTGCTGCACCGTGTCGGCCTGGGCCTGCGCCAACAGCTCGGCCCGTTCGCTGGCATCGGCGTCGAGCCAGGCGTCGAACAAGGCCATGGCGTCGCGCCAGGGCCCGATGCTGGCGCGTTCGGTGTTCATCCCCTGAGTTGCTCGAACAGGAAGGCGCGCGCCCGGCGCCAGTCGCGCTTGACGGTCGGGACTGAGACGCCCAGCAAATCGGCAATCTCGTCCTGGGTCATGCCGCCGTAGAAGCGCATCTCGACCACCCGGTGGGCGCGCTCGTCGATGGCCGCGAGTGCGTTCAAGGCCTCGTCGAGGCGAATCGGGTCCATGCCTTGCGCAGCCTGCGACGATGGCGAGGTCACCGGCTCGCCCTCGGGTGTCGCGGCGAACTCCAGCAGGGCCGACGTGTTCAGCGTCACCTCGGCCACCCCGCCACCGCGCTTGTCGGCATGGCGGCGGCGCAACTGATCCACCACCACGCTTCGCATGACGCGGCTGGCTAGGGCGAAAAACTGCGCGCGATAGGCCGGCACCACCATGCCGCGTGTGCGCAGCCACAGCTCGTGGATGAGCGCGGGCGGGTCCAGGGTGACGGGGCCCACTGCGTGCAAATGGCGCCGGGCAAGCCGGCTCAGCTCAGGGTAGAGCAGGCTGTAGAGCTGGTCGGCGGCGCCGGGCTCGCCCGCCGCCACACCGCGCAGCAGTTCAGTGACCTCAGCCATGTGCCAATGCGACTTGCATCGCGCAAGTTTCGCATCGGCGGGCTGTGGCCGCGAGGGCCTTTGCCCGGCTCAGCGGCGACGCCGCAGCTTCAGAGCCAGCAGACCCAGACCACCCAACGACAGGGCTACGCTGCCC
>NZ_JBFUMO010001091.1:0-908 GCF_054049355.1 Roseateles sp. P5_E11
GTAGACCTCCATGCCGCCGATCAGCTCGGAGGGCAGCAGGGAGTAGTTGAAGGAGCGGTCGATGTCGAGCTGGTCATACCAGCCCGTGGACGCGACGGTCTGGCCGTTCAGCGTCGTGTAGGTCATCTGCGGGTCGGAGCCGCGGATGGACACCGAGGCGCCCTGGCCGAAGGCACGGCCCACGGACACGCCGGGGATGCGGCCCAGGGCCTGGCCGACGTCCGAGTCGGGCAGCTTGCCCACGTCCTCGGCGGAGACGGCATCGACGACGGCGCTGGCGTTCTTCTTGATCGTGGCGGCGGATTGCAGCGAGGCCCGGATGCCTGTAACGACCACCTGCTCGAGCTGGGCCGGCGTGTTMGCCGGTGCGGGCGCCACCGCCTCTTGTGCCTGGGCAGCCATGCTCAGCAATGTCAAGGCCGCAGCGGCCGCGATGGGGGTCGGTTTGACCTTCATGAACTAATCCTTGTTGTGGCCAATGATTCGGGTGGGGTGGCCGCCGTTGGCCTATGCGTACCACCTTGAGTCCGGTTGCCGCCCTTGTCTGGTTCTGATTTGCGTACAACCAGTGCAATGCCACTATAGATTTTGATAACGCCACTTTGCTACCAATCGAGTTTGGGTAGTTTCCCGGGTGGCTTGGTCGTGCCTATGAAGCAGGGTCAGATTGCCCTGTAGGAGGCTCACCTCGCATGGTCAATTGGTATCTGACTGGTGCCGGAACTCGGCCGATGATCCTGTTGTGCGGTGGCGACGACGCGCTGGCAGCTAGGCGGTTTCATGGCAAGTGGCCTTGATCTGGTACAGGGTTTGCCGGAGGCGCCCCGCGTGCGGCAAGCCGGGACAATGGCGGCCCAGGAGCGATTGCTCCAAGACCCGATGTGGCAGACATGAACCCGGTTGAAAGC
>NZ_JBFUMO010001092.1:0-904 GCF_054049355.1 Roseateles sp. P5_E11
GTGCTGGCCCAGGGCTTGCGCACTGCCGACATCTGGTCCGAAGGCACCTCGAAGGTCACAACCATCGAGATGGGCGACGCAGTCGTCAAAGCCATTACGACCACGAAAACCATCAAGAGCTAAAGCTCCGTCTCGTCTCGCCCCACCAAACCCGGCGAACGAGCCGGGGCCCAAAGTGGATGGGGTTTGGTGAAGCAAAGGAATGATGATGACGACCTTGGTAGGCCTCGTAGGCTGGCGCGGCATGGTGGGCTCGGTGCTCATGGAGCGCATGACCACTGAACGCGATTTCGACCTGATCGAGCCGCTGTTCTTCTCGACGTCCAACGCCGGCGGCGCTGCCCCGGCCCAGGCCAAGAACGAGAAGTCGCTGCAGAACGCCTTCGACATCGAACAGCTCAAGCGCTGCGACATCATCATCACCGCCCAGGGCGGCGACTACACGACCGAGGTCTACCCCAAGCTGCGTGCCGCAGGTTGGGCCGGCCACTGGATCGACGCCGCCTCGACCCTGCGCATGGCCGATGACGCCGTCATCATCCTGGACCCTGTCAACCGCCCGGTCATCGACCAGGCGCTGAGCAACGGCGGCAAGAACTGGATCGGCGGCAACTGCACCGTCAGCTGCATGCTGATGGGCGTGGGCGCGCTGTACAAGGCTGGCCTCGTTGAGTGGATGTCCACCCAGACCTACCAGGCCGCTTCCGGCGGCGGTGCCCAGCACATGCGCGAACTGCTGACCCAGTACGGCACGCTGAACGCTTCGGTCAAGCCGCTGCTGGACGACCCCAAGAGCGCCATCCTCGACATCGACCGCCTGTTGGCCGAGAAGCAGCGCACGCTGTCGCCCCACGAGGTGGCCAACTTTGGCGTGCCGCTGGGCGGCTCGCTGATCCCCTGGATC
>NZ_JBFUMO010001093.1:0-901 GCF_054049355.1 Roseateles sp. P5_E11
TGGCCATCGCTGCGCAGGAAGTCGAAGCGGGTGGTCTTCAGCGTGTACCAGTTGTTGGACAGCAGTCTCTCCTGCTGGACGCGCACGCGTTCGGACAGGGGCAGGTCGGCAATGCGCGAATCGGTCTGGGTTTGCATGTTGTTTCCTGAATTTAAGGCAAATCATGCAAAATAACGCAAAACCATGCAATCCCACAGATGCTGACCGAACAACGCCACTTGGCCATCCTGGAAGAACTTCATTCCACGGGCCGCGTGCTGGCCCGCGAACTGGCCGAGCGCCTGCAGGTGTCGGAGGACACCATCCGGCGCGACCTGCGCGAGCTGTCCACGCGGGGCGCGCTGCAGCGCGTGCATGGCGGGGCGTTGCCGGTGTCGCCGGCCCTGGCCAATCTGGCACGACGCAGCGCCATCGCGGTCGACGAGAAGCAGGCCCTGGGTCGCCGTGCGGCCTCGCTCATCGCCGACGGCCAGCTCGTCTTCGTCGATGGCGGCACGAGCACGCTGGCCATGGTGCAGCAACTGCCGGCCAAGCTGCGGGCGACGGTGGCCACGCACAGCCCCGTCATCGCCACGGCGTTGATCGAGCATCCCAGYGTCGAGGTGCTGATGCTCGGCGGGCGCCTGTTCAAGCATTCCGGCGTGGCCGTCGGCGCGGGTGTAGCACAGGCCATCCAGGCGTTGCGGGCGGACTGCTATTTCCTCGGCGTAACCGGTGTGGAGGCCGGCTTCGGCCTGTCCACCGGCGACGCCGAGGAGGCCCAGGTCAAGGCGCTGCTGATGGCGAGCGCTGCGGAAACGGTGCTGATGGCCAGCAGCGACAAGCTCGGCAAGATCTCGCCCTACCGCATAGCGCCGCTGTCGGCCTTGTCCACGCTGATCGTCACGCCTCAGGCCGAGCC
>NZ_JBFUMO010001094.1:0-899 GCF_054049355.1 Roseateles sp. P5_E11
GACCTGCACGTTGCCGGTCTCGTCCTCCAGGCTTACGAAGACGACGCCCTTGGCCGTCTCGGGCTGCTGGCGCAGCGTGACGATGCCGCAGTAGTAGACGGCCTCGCCGTCATCCATTTCCATCAACTCCGCGGCCGTGGCCAGGCGGCGCTCATCGAGCTTGGGCCGCAGCAGGTGCAGGGGGTGGCTGCGCAGGGTCAAGCCGAGGGAGTGGTAGTCCCAGACGACCTCTTCGCCCTCCGCGGCCTCCTGCAGGTCAAGGACGGGCTCGTCGACCGGCGCCTGCCGCAGTAGCTCGGGCGGTCGTCGCAGCGCTGCCGCGTCCCAGACCTGCTGGCGCCGGTGGCCTGACAGGCTGCGCAGGGCGTCCGCTGCAGCGAGTTGGCGCATGTCCTGATGCTCCAGGTCGGCGAGCCTTGCCAGCTCCTCCGCGCTCTCGAAGTAGGCGGCAGCCCGGGCCTTCACGATGCGCTCCGCGGCCTCGGCCTTGAAGCCCCGCATCTGCCGGAAGCCCAGCCGCACCGCCGGCTCGTGCTCGACGTTTTCCAGCGTGCAGTCCCAGGCGCTGTGCAAGACGTCAGGCGGCAGCACCTCAACGCCATGGCGACGCGCATCCTGGACGAGCTGGCTGGGGCTGTAGAAGCCCAGTGGCTGGCTGTTCAGCATCGCGCATAGGAACTCGGCAGGGTGATGATGCTTCACCCAGCAGCTCGCATAGACCAGGATGGCAAAGCTCGCTGCATGGCTCTCCGGGAAGCCGTAGCTGGAGAAGCCCTTCATCTGCTCGAAGACGTTGAAGGCGAAGGCCTCGGTGTAGCCGCGCTCCAGCATGCCGTTGATGATGCGCGGCTGGTAGGTGTCGAGAGCCCCGGTCCGCCGCCATGCCCCCATTGCCCGGC
>NZ_JBFUMO010001095.1:0-896 GCF_054049355.1 Roseateles sp. P5_E11
GCTTGCGTGCCAGATAGCCGTCCAGCCAGTCGGTCAACGCGACCACGACGAACAGGACCGTCGCGAACAGATTCTTGTGCGCCGGCTGCATTTCCAGATAGAACACGCCGACGATCAGCGGGATCGCCACGATGCGGGCCCAGGTCAACAGAGTCGGCAGCGTCAGGAACATGCCAGCATTGTGCCCATGTCGACGCCCGCCCCGGGGCACCGCCGGCGCAACTGTGGCGGCCAGCCCTCAGTTCAGGCTGAGCGGCTTGAAGCGCCGGTCCTCTTCGAAAAGGAAGGTCTCGGTGAACTTCCAGGGCTCAGGCATGCGGCGCACGTCGCCAAAGGGCGCAGCGCGATGGATGGCGTCGATGGCCAGCTGCAGGGTTTCCGGTGCAAACCTGGGCTTGCGGACGACGTTGACGCGACGCACGCTGCCGTCGGCCTTGACCTCGATCTCCAGCACCACGACGCTCAGTACATGCGAGGGCGCCTTGGTCATGAAGCTGCCTTCCGGGTTGGCCATGACGAGGCGCTCCGCGGCCTGGCGACGCAACTCGTCGTGGGTGCGCACCGGCTTGGGCGGCGGCAAGCCGGCGGGCTTGGGGGCCGCCACAACGGTTGGCGACGGCTGCGGCGCGGGCTCTAGAACCACGGCGCGTGGCACGCCGTCAGTGGGCACCACAGGCGCCGGTGCACGTGGCGTTGCCGCGCAGCCGGCCAGCAGCGGACCGATCAGCCAGCGTGCGGCGCGTTTCAAGGGGGCGATGGTGGGCACGGCGTTCTCCTCATGGCTCGCATTGTTCTGCTTCGTCCCCTGCTCGAGGTGCGACGAATTTCTCACCGCGACTGCGGCGCTGGTAGCGCAATGCAACGCAGCGTAAGCGTTCTACACCTCAGTGCAGCGC
>NZ_JBFUMO010001096.1:0-895 GCF_054049355.1 Roseateles sp. P5_E11
CCACGTGGATGACGACCTGGACTTCATTGAAGAAGCCTTCCGGGAACAGCGGGCGGATCGGGCGGTCGATCAGGCGACTGGTCAGCGTCTCGTGCTCGGAGGGGCGGCCCTCGCGCTTGAAGAAGCTGCCGGGGATCTTGCCGGCGGCATAGGTTTTCTCGAGGTAGTCGACGGTCAGCGGGAAGAAGTCCTGGCCGGCCTTGGCTTCGGTCTTGGCGACCACGGTGGCCAGCACGACGGTGCCTTCGATGTTGACAAGGACGGCGCCGGTGGACTGGCGGGCGACTTCACCCGTTTCCAGCACGACGTTGTGGCGGCCCCATTGGAAGGACTTCGTGACCTTGTTGAAAATGGACATGCTCATCTCCTGGTTGTGGTGGGTGCGGGGGCACCCGGGGAAACCGGGAACGAGACTGGGTTTGGTCCAGATGCCATTCCAGGGCGGCTCGAATAAACCGTCTTGGAATGATCCGACACCACGTCAGCTCGGTTCCGGCAGATAGATGGACAAAGAGCCTGTACTGGGCTTGAGGACCAGACAGGCTCCATGTCGGATGGGGCGAATTACTTGCGCAGGCCCAGCTTGGCGATCAGCGCGACATAACGGCTGGAATCAACGCGCTTCAGGTAGGCCAGCAGGCTCTTGCGGGTGTTGACCATCTTCAGCAGACCACGGCGACCGTGGTGGTCCTTGGCGTGGGTCTTGAAGTGGGGCGTCAGATCGTTGATGCGGGCAGTCAGCAGGGCGACCTGGACTTCCGGCGAGCCGGTGTCACTGGCGCTGCGAGCGTTGGCCTTGACGATCTCGGCCTTCTTTTCGGCGATGGACATTTGTTTTCCAAAAGGTTTCGGAAGTCCGGCCGGGCGAGACGCAACTACTGGCGCTGCCGCAGAC
>NZ_JBFUMO010001097.1:0-889 GCF_054049355.1 Roseateles sp. P5_E11
GGTCGACCTACCGGCTGCTGCTCAGGTAGCGCTTGCGCCTGAACAGGAACCACAGCCCCAGCGCTACGGCCAGCATCAGCAGGGCGGCATCCCAGAAGCCGTTGGCGTTCTTGATCAACGGCATCCATTCGAAATTCATGCCGAAGATGCCGGTGATCAGGTTCAGCGGCAGGAAGATGGCTGTCAGTACCGTCAGCGTGCGCATGATGCTGTTGGTGCGATGCCCCAGGGCGCTGAAGTGCATCTGCACGGCCGACTCGGCCGAGGACTCCAGCCGGCGCACATGGGTCAGCACCCGCTCCACATGCTCCAGCACGTCGCGTGAGCGCACCCGCAGCAGCTCACGCTCGCGCGTCACCTGCGGGTCGCCGTCGACCGGCCATTCGTCCAGCGCGTCTATCCACTCCTGGATGGCTGCGCGCTGGTCTTCGCAGGTGTCCTCCAGCCGGTGCAGGGCATCGCGGCTCTCCAGCAGCAGCGGCCAGTCATCGAACTCGCTGCTCTGGTCCAGCAGCACGCGCTGCAGCGTGCCGAGCTGGCGGGTCAGCAGGCGCCGCAGCTCCAGATAGCTGTCCACCATGTGGTTGACCATGCGCAGCATCAGGTCGGCCGGGCTGGCTGGCAGGCGGGCGCCGCCGCGTGCGTCGCGCTTCTCGCGGCCTTCGGTCAGGCGGTCCAGTTTCTGGGCGAAGAACTCGCGCACCTGGCAGTCGGTGGGGTGCACAGTGATCAGCACACGGTCGAAAACGGCGAAGCCGACCGGACTGGTGTCGATGGCCCGCAGCGCGCGCTGCGCCGAGGCCAGCGTGCCGTGCTCGTCATCGACGAAGAGATCCTGGCTGCCCGGCGCCGCGGCGAGGCGGCGGAAAACCAGCATGTCGTACCAGGA
>NZ_JBFUMO010001098.1:0-886 GCF_054049355.1 Roseateles sp. P5_E11
TCAGCCATGTTTTCCGCGGCGACGAGCACATCAACAACACGCCCTGGCAAATCAACATCTTCAATGCGCTGGGCGCACCGCTGCCGCAGTTTGGACACCTGCCCATCATCCTGGGTGACGATGGCCAGAAGTTGTCCAAGCGCCGCGGCGCTGTCAGCGTGACGGCCTATGCCGACGGTGGCTATCTGCCCGAGGCCATGCTGAATTACCTGGCCCGCCTGGGCTGGAGCCATGGCGACGATGAGTTGTTCACGGCCGAGCAGATGGTGGCGTGGTTCGATGGCTCGCATCTGTCCAAGAGCCCCGCGCAGTGGGACCCGGCCAAGCTGGACTGGGTCAACGGCCATTACCTGAAGCAGATCGATGAGGGCCGGCTGGCTGATCTTGTCGTCACGCAACTCAAGGCCAAGGGTATTCAAGCCACGGTAGAGCAGGTCCAGCCCAAGGTCGGTCTGTTCAAGGATCGCTGCGCGACGGCCGCCGCACTGGCCGATTGGCTCGCGATGTATTTCGCGCCCGTCATGCCATCGGTCGAGGATCTTGCGGCTTACATCACCGATGCCGTGCGCCCGGCACTGGCTGTGCTGGCAGAACGACTGTCGGCCATGACCGACTGGAACAAGGCCGGCATCCAGCAGGCCTTGAAGGAAACCCTTGCGGCCACCGGACTGAAGATGCCGCAGTTGGCGGTACCGGTGCGCGTGCTGGTGTGCGGGCGTTCTCAGACCCCGAGTGTGGATGCCGTGCTGGAGCACTTCGACAAGAAAAAAGTCCTCGAACGCTTGCATTCCATTTGAATTTCGTCATATACTCTTGGTCTCGCTTGAACAGCGCTGTTAACGAAGAGACTGACAACAGTCAACTCGAAAACACGGGGGTATAGCTC
>NZ_JBFUMO010001099.1:0-886 GCF_054049355.1 Roseateles sp. P5_E11
AGTCCAGCAAAGGTCGCCGGTCGCTTTTTTCAAGCGGAGCTACTTCTCCGGCATGAACCAGATTTGCGTCTATCAAGACGTGAACGGCGAGCGCGTCATCACCATCGGCGCTGGCCAGGTCTGCCCCGCATCGCTGTAGCTGCCCAGCCGAGGCGCTGGACATATATGCAGCACTGGATATAAACTCAGCTTGCCGCTGGGTCGCTCCTTTGGCAAAGTCTAGATTGAAGGCCCTTAAGCCTTCGTCGTCATGTGTCCCGAAAGGGCCTCAGCGCAAGCTGAAGGAGCGACCCACACGACGGCGGAGCCTTAAGGGCCTTCGCCGTTTCTGGTCATCGGACGCACCAGGCGGCAGCAGCGCGCATGGCCTTGAATCGGGCCACACCGAGCAAAGACCGGCCGCCCGTTCCCTGGGTGCGATGCCGTCCGGCCTGTTTGCGAGGGACCGGGTAAGTGCGGCGGTGATGGGGTGATGTTCTTTGCCACCCGCCCACGATGAATCGCAGCCGCCATGGCGCTTTGGGTCGGGGAATGTACTAGGGACCGCCCGGTACTATTGCCCTTCTGGAAGGCAGGATGACACGCTTCACGGCTACGTCACCCTTGGCAAGACCGTGGGCGACTGATCCAGATCAGACGCCATCCATCGAAACTAGGGGTGGGCTAAAAAAATTTACGTCAATTGGACTTAAATGTCTTGACGGCATGTTGGACATTCGTGTCTACTCCATCTCACACCAGCACCCAACACCCCGCACCGTGGGGAGGGGCTGGAAAAGGAGCGGAGAGATGGGACACGAGCGAATCACCCTCGACGACAACGCGATGAGCGCGTTCATGAAGTTGGCCGAGGGGAACCCGGGCGCCTTGTCGGTGGTGATTAAGC
>NZ_JBFUMO010001100.1:0-874 GCF_054049355.1 Roseateles sp. P5_E11
CGTCAGCACCCGCGCCGGYGCGCAGGCCGCGGCCAGCCTCCCGCCCTTGACGGCCGACAGATGCTTGCGCACGCAGTTCATCTCGTCGATGGCCGCGCCGCTGTTCAGCAGGGCGCGGTTGATCGCCTGCTTGTCGGCCAGCGTCAGGCCGGGCGCGGGCAGGCTCATCAAGGCGGAGCCGCCGCCGGAGATCAGGCAGATGACCAGGTCGTCGGCAGTCAGGCCGAGGGTCAGGGCCAGCAGCTTCTCGCTGGCGGCCAGGCCGGCGGCGTCCGGCACTGGATGAGCCGCCTCGACGACCTGCAGCCGGCGCGGCTTGTAGTTCGGCGGTACATGGCCGTAGCGGGTGATGACGAGGCCCGACAGCTTGGCGTCGGCCGGCCAGGCGGCTTCCAGCGCCTGGGCCATGGAACCGCCCGCCTTGCCCGCGCCAAGCACCAGGGTGCGGCCCTTGGGCGGCGGCGGCAAATGCGCCGCCAACACCCGCCCGGGCAGCGCGCGCGCGACGGCCACGTCATAGAGCTGCCGCAGCAGCGCGCGCGGGTCCAGGCTCATGCCAGGCTCATGGCTGCTGAGCCCAGCGGCCGATCAACGCGCGCTCTTCTTCCGTCAGGCCGGTCGCGTTATTCAGCGGCATGGCGCGCTGCACGATGACCTGCTGGTAGATCTGGGCCTTGTGGGCGCTCAGGCCCTCGGCCGAATCCAGCCGCACGCCCTTCTGCGCCACCTCGCCGGTATGGCAGGCCAGGCAACGCTGGGCGGCGATCGCCTGAACCTGCTCGAGCGTGACCGGCGCGGCCGCGGCGGCCTGCGGCGCGGGCGCCATTCTGACGATGAGCCCACCGATGAGTAACGCTGCCAGGCCCAGCGAATC
>NZ_JBFUMO010001101.1:0-873 GCF_054049355.1 Roseateles sp. P5_E11
CCGCACAAGGACCGATCGATGACGACGTCGGTGTTCTGAATCGGTCGGTTGGGCCGGCCGTACGCGGTCGCAACCAAGTCCAGCAACTCATACTTGCTGATGGGCTGGGCCGCCACATGGAAGGTTCCGGCGAGCTCCGGCCTGGGCAGCACGCACTGTTCGATGACACGCGCGAGTTCCACGGTCGGTAGCGCCGAAAATACTGAACGACCGAAGCCCTTGACCTCTCCCGTTTGGGCGAGATACCAGCCTACGAGACCGTGCCCTGCATCCAACTCATGGCCAATGATCGAAGTGCGTAGCGTGACAACACCTGGACTGTGCGGCTCGCCCATCAGCTTGCTGCGGCCATAGAGATCCTCTGCATCGGCCGGATCCTCCTCTCGGTAGGCCCCGCGCTTGCCCGAGAAGACGCAGTCGGTACTGATGTGAACCATGCGGGCGCCATGAGCCTGACACAACCGCGCCAAACGGTGGGGCAACACTGCATTGATGGGAATCGCCGTCGCTGGGTCGTCCGCGCCGGCCAGTTGCTTGACGACACCGACGCAGTTGATGACGACATCCGGTTTCACCTGCGCGAACAATCCGCGCAGTTGGTCCATTCGACCCGCATCCAATCCTTCAACCAGTTGAGCCTCAGGCAGTCGTGCACGCAATTCAACCGCGGCCTGGGAGGTGCGCACGGTGCCAAGCGTTTCGTAATGACTGAGCGGTGCAAACCAGCGCAGCACGGCATGCCCCAGCATGCCATTCGCACCCAATACAAGGATCTTTTGCCTGCTCATTGCTCTCGCTCTTTGGTGCGCCACCCGAAATAGGTACGACGCAGAAAACCCACCAGAATCTGTCGCCACACGGCCGGCTCTAGGA
>NZ_JBFUMO010001102.1:0-871 GCF_054049355.1 Roseateles sp. P5_E11
GCCACTTGCGCATGCGCTCGGCGTCCGCGATCCGCGACGCCTTGCCGCTGGAATCCAGGAACACCATGATCAGCTTGCGGCCGGCCATGCTGGCCTGCATGACCAGGCATTTGCCGGCCTCGTTGATGAAACCGGTCTTCTGCAGGCCGATGTCCCACAGCGGGTTGGACAGCAGGCCGTTGGTGCTGTGGAACTGCACCAGGCGCTTGCCCAGGGCCACGCGCGCTTCGCGGGAGGTGGACAGGTCGCGCAGCAGCGGCACTTGGCTGGTCACATTGACGAGCTTGGCCAGGTCAGCGGCGCTGCTCTGGTTGCGGCTCGACAGGCCGGTGGGCTCGACATAGTGGGTGTCGGCCATGCCCAGGCTCTCGGCCTTGGCGTTCATCGCGGCGACGAAGGCGTCCAGGCCACCGGGGTAGTTGCGGCCCAGCGCATGGGCGGCGCGGTTCTCGCTGGCCATCAGGGCCAGGTGCAGCATGTCGCCGCGCGTCAGCGTCGTGCCGACGGCCAGGCGGGAGCGGGTGAACTTCTCGGTGTCGATGTCGTCATCGGTGACCGAAATCTTCTCGTCCAGCGACAGCCCGGCCTCGACCACCACCAACGCCGTCATCAGCTTGGTGATGGAGGCGATGGGCAGCACGGCCTGGGGATTCTTGGAGAACAGCACCTCGTTGGTGTCCTGGTCCAGCACATAGGCCACGCTGGACTTCAGGGCCAGCGGGTCATCCACCTGGTGCAGGCCGGCAACCTGCCC
The DNA here is from genome assembly GCF_054049355.1 of Roseateles sp. P5_E11. Taxonomy (NCBI): domain Bacteria; kingdom Pseudomonadati; phylum Pseudomonadota; class Betaproteobacteria; order Burkholderiales; family Sphaerotilaceae; genus Roseateles; species Roseateles sp. P5_E11. The sequence goes on from NZ_JBFUMO010001102.1 coordinate 755, forward strand.
GAAGGTGGGCACAGCCGAGATAACGGGTGCGACCGCCCTGCGCAGCACGACCGAGCGCACCTTGCGCGTGGGCACGGCGGCGGTTTTGACGGGAGTGCGGATGGCCCTGGATTGGGT
>NZ_JBFUMO010001103.1:0-863 GCF_054049355.1 Roseateles sp. P5_E11
CACCGGTGCAGAACATCGGCGCCTACGGTATCGAGGTCAAGGACCGGCTGGAGGCCGTCGAGGTCATGGATCTCATCAMCGGGCGGCCGGCCCTGCTGCCGGCGGAGGTCTGCCGCTTCGGCTACCGCGACAGCGTGTTCAAGCACAGCGACTTCGGCGGTCTGGCGGGCAAGAGCGTCATCACCCGTGTGCGCTTTCGCCTGCCCCGGCCCTGGCAGCCGGTGCTCGGTTACCTCGAAATTGAACGCAAGATGGCCGAGACCCGCATCACCGCGCCGGATGCGCGCCAGATCTACGACTGGATCTGCGCCGTGCGCCGCGCCAAGCTGCCCGACCCTGCCGTCATCGGCAATGCCGGCAGCTTCTTCAAGAACCCGGTCGTCACGGCCGAGCAGTGCCGCGACATCATTGGCCGCGACCCCGGCATCGTTCACTATCCCATGCCCGACGGAAGCGTGAAGCTGGCCGCCGGGTGGATGATCGACGCCTGCGGCTGGAAGGGGAAGACAGTGGGCGGAGCGGCGGTTTACGAAAAACAAGCCTTGGTGCTGGTCAACAAGGCGGACGCGCGCGGCGCGGAAGTCGTGACGCTGGCACGGGCCATCCAGGAGAGCGTCTACGGGCGCTTTGGCATCCGGCTGGAGCCGGAGCCGGTCGTCCTATGAGGCTAACCCGGCGTGCACTCTTGGGCCTGCTGGGGGCTGCCGGGCTTCCAGCTTGGGCGCTGGAGCCGCTGCTAGCGCGCAATGCGCCGGCCGGCATCGACCCGCGGCCCTATCTCGTCAGCGAGAAGTTCGATGGCGTGCGGGCGTTGTGGGATGGGCAGGCTTTGAAGTTCCGCAGCGGTCGCACCGTCGCTGCGC
>NZ_JBFUMO010001104.1:0-861 GCF_054049355.1 Roseateles sp. P5_E11
GAGCAGCAAGCCCGGCGACACGGCGGTGGAGGTGGCCCATCTCACCTTCGACGCCCAAGTGCCGTCCACGGTCGCCACGAGCACCTCGTTCAAGGCCTTCAAGGCCTTCACGCCGGACCTGCTCAAGCCCATGTTCTACCCGCGCGTGTCGCGGCTGAAGGCGCGCATCGGCGCAATGGCCCAGCTCACCGGCTCCGACGGCTTCAACCGCCTGCGCTGGAACACGACCTATCTGCAAAGCGGCTTCGACCCCGGCGTCAACAAGGGCGAGGTGTTCGCCGAAGTCGTCGAGCGCGCCGGCATGGGGCGCCTCGACTTCTCCAAGCAGGGCGACCGCAGCGGCGGCTTCGTCATGCCCAACCTCAGCCCGTCGGCGTTGTCGCGCTCGCTCGGGCCGGCGGCCGGCAATGTGGCCGACGTGGTGGGCGGCCAGATCAAGGCCACCAACTTCTTCCCGCCCGGCGGCGCGGGCGACCTGCCGCTGCCGCTGCTGTTCGGCTGCATCCCGCTGAGCGCGGTGATCCACGACATCACCCAGCTCTTCGACAACCTCGACAAAGCGCCCAAGTTCGCCTCGGAGGCCGGCACCAAGGTCGAGGCCTTCTTCAACGACCTGATGCGGCTGTACCAGTTCATCAGCAGCCTGGCCTCCCAGCCCGGCTCGCTGGGCAGCGCCGCGCTCGAGGTCGTCAAGGGCACGATCAACGACCTGCTGCAGCAGGCGGCCGCCTTCGGCGCCGCCCAGCTCGCGCCCATCACCGCCAAGGTCAACACGCTGCTCGCCACGCTGGACAGCGTCAAGGCCCAGCTCGACAACCTGGGCAGCAAGAGCCTGGACGCCGCCAACCCGCTGGCCGGCAT
>NZ_JBFUMO010001105.1:0-859 GCF_054049355.1 Roseateles sp. P5_E11
GGGGCTGAGGCCGGACACATGGCGCCCAGTGGGCGGCATGTGCCTGCCGAAGCGCTGCGGCCTTAGCCGCAGCGCGGTCCCGACCAGACTTGCCCGCGTCCAGCGCGGCAAGGCTGGGCGAGGGGCACCACTCAGCAAGCGCCTTTTCGTGCGTCTGCTCCGCAGATCGCTGGCCGGCCCAACGGGTTCAAGTCCAGATACAGCTGCTGGTTGCGGTCGTTGGAGATGCCGATGCGCGTCCATTCCAGCGCCCGGCCCATGCCGGCCTGGAAGGTGACGCTCTGGCCAGACTGCAGCAGCGTGCCTTTGTGCTCGCGGGAGTTGATGGCGCCGAGCTCGCAGCGCGGCACGCCTGTGGCGCAGTCGCAGGGCGCGGTGCGGCTGGTGCCCCAGCACCATTGCGCGCCACTGCTGAAGCTGACATAGATGTTGCGGCCCTCGTCCACGCTCAGGCCGCGGGCGCGGCGCAGGTCCTGCTCCAGCATCTCGGCCACGTGGCGCAGGCGCTGGCGGGCCAGATAACTCGCGTAGCTGGGCACGGCCGCCGACAGGATGATGCCCAGCACGGCCAGCACGAAAACCACCTCGAGAAGCGTGAAACCTTGCCCCTCGGCGCGCGAGTACGCGCACCGGTCCCCCGAGGGAACGCGGGCTGGCTTGGGAGCGGCCCTGCGCTCAGCCCGTCCGCCGGCCGCGTTCATGGATCCAGCTTCAGCAGGCGACGGCGCTTTTGCGTCTGGTCCACATAGACCTGCAGCGAGCGGCCGGCGTTGGCATCGAGGTCGACGAAGGAGCATCCCAGCTGCTGCATGCCGCTCGTATCGCCGGCGATGGGGCTGACATGGTGGGGCAGCAGGGT
>NZ_JBFUMO010001106.1:0-859 GCF_054049355.1 Roseateles sp. P5_E11
GTTCGACCATCAGGACGTGAGCGGCGTAGCTGGCGTGCTGAGCCAGCGGCGGCCATCCGGCAGCCTCCCAGCGCTGCGCAATCGGCTGGTGCAAGCGTCGAGGCACGTCGAGGAAGGCCAAGAGCAACGCGAGCTGCTGCTGCGGCGCCGCCTGAGTGTGAACGAGCGACGCGGCAATGCCATGAGCTTGCTCCAAAGTTTTGCAGTTCTGCGGCGTGATACCGAGTGCCTGCATCCCCCTGCCGACCCCTGGCAGGTCCAGTTCGGACAGCATCCGCCGCCACTCCGCGGCCGAGCCTCTCTCGACTTCGAGAAACTGCTCTCGCTGCCAGCGTGCGAATGCCTCGGCCTCTGGCGAGTTCTTGAAAACCACCCCTGACTTTCCGTCCGAGGCGCGCACGGGGCGGCCGCCAGCCATCGGAATCTGCCCGACATGAGGCGCGGGTTGCCCGAGCAGGTTAGAAATACAAATGTTGGCGTGGTGAACGCACGGCACCCCGCTCAGAACTGGCGTCTTTTCAGCGATGACGCGTACCTCGCCCTCGGCGGTGCGCGTACTGCCCTCCTTCATGGTCTTGGCCAGGTCCGCAAGGGTCTCTACGAAGAAGAGCGGGCAAACGACCGGTATGAAGAAATGGTCGAACCACACCGATTCGTCGACCGACAGCGACTGCAGGAATGACTTGTCAAAGAGTGCGATTGGCCCCATCTCCGTCCACCTTGTTAAAAAAGTGCATCAATGCTGTAACGGGTTGGTTCCCCCGCTTGCTCGGCAATATCTGGGCCCTAGGTCTGATTGGCAACTTCGTCGTTGCCCAGCAGGCGCATTGGGCCTGAGGTATCCATCGCACTCCAAGTT
>NZ_JBFUMO010001107.1:0-852 GCF_054049355.1 Roseateles sp. P5_E11
CAGCAAGAGCCGGGCTGAAAACTGTTGGCTGACGCCCCCGCCCTCCAAGGTGTCACGGGCGATGCGTCGCTCGATCATCATCAGCACCAGCCCCAACGCCAGGCTGACCTGCGCCTCGATCGCAAACACGCGTGCGACGAAAGCACCGGCCTGGGCGCGCTCTAACACCGCGAAGGCACTGGGCGTCGCCGCGAAGGCCACACACAGCAAAAAGCCGCCCCAGAGGGCGGCCAGCAGGGCTTGGAGCCGAGCGAACATCACTCGTAGCGCACTTCGACGATTTCGTAGCGCTTGATGCCGCCGGGGGCCTGCACTTCGGCGACATCACCGGCCTCCTTGCCGATCAGGGCGCGGGCGATCGGCGAGCCGACCGAGATACGGCCATGCTTGATGTCGGCCTCGTCGTCACCCGTGATCTGGTAGGTCACTTCGGTGCCGCTGGCTTCTTCTTCCAGATCCACCGTTGCGCCGAACACCACGCGACCGCCAGCGTCCAGCGTCGAGGGATCGATGATCTGCGCCGCTGCGAGTTTGCCTTCGATCTCGAGGATGCGGCCTTCGATGAAGCCCTGCTTGTCCTTGGCTGCGTCGTACTCGGCGTTCTCGCTCAGGTCACCCTGGGCGCGCGCTTCGGCAATTGCCTGGACGACGGCATGACGTTCGACGGTCTTGAGTCGGTGCAGCTCGGCTTTGAGCGACTCGGCGCCGCGCTTGGTCAGGGGAATGGTCGTCATGGCAAAAACTCAATGGGCAAAAAGAGTTCCGCCGCTGCGGCCCGGTCGGGCTGCTGCGGCGGAATCGATGGGCTGTAGTTTAAGCCAGCTCGGCGTGCAGTTCCTGCAGGGATTGCAC
>NZ_JBFUMO010001108.1:0-849 GCF_054049355.1 Roseateles sp. P5_E11
GGTGATGTCGGAGGCCGATGCCTCGCTGCAGGTCGAGCTGGACTCGGGCAAGCGGGTCAAGGTCAAGTCCGCCAACGTGCTGTTGAAATTCGAGCAGCCGGCGCCAGCCGTGTTGCTGGCGGAGGCCCGCAAGCTGGCCGACGACATCGACCTCGACCTGGCCTGGGAATTCGCCCCCGAGGGGGAATTCGGCTTCGCCGACCTGGCGCGCGACTATTTCGACGCCAAGGCAGGCACCCTGCAGCAAGCGGCCGCGCTGTTTCGTCTCTACGAAGCACCGCACTATTTCCGCCGCGCCGGCAAGGGCCAGTTCAAGAAGGCGCCCGAGGAGATCGTCAAGGCCGCGCTGCTGGGCATCGAGCGCAAACGCCAGCAACAACTGCAGATCGAGTCCTGGGCCGACGAGCTGGCGGCAGGCACCTGCCCCGCGCCCATCCAGGACCAGATCTACAAGATCCTCTTCAAGCCCGACAAGAACGGCCCGGAATACAAGGCTGTCGTCGAGGCCAGCAAGAAGTCGCACAAGGCCCCGCTGGACCTGTTGCAGGGCGCCGGCGCCATCACCAGCGCCTACCAGTTCCACTGGAAGCGCTTCCTGTTCGAGAACTTCCCCAAGGGCGCCGGCTTCCCCGCGCTGACGGCGCCGGAGATCAAGGACGAGCTGGCGCTGTCGCCGGCGTGCGCCTTCTCCATCGACGACTCGCAGACCACCGAGATCGATGACGCGCTGTCGGTGCAGGGCCTGGGCACGGGCACCGTCACCTTCGGCGTTCACATCGCTGCACCGGGCCTGGCCATCACGCCAGACTCTGCCGTCGACAAGGTCGCCCGCGAGCGCCTGTCCACCGT
>NZ_JBFUMO010001109.1:0-844 GCF_054049355.1 Roseateles sp. P5_E11
CGCAGCCAGGGCGCATCGACCATCACGATGCAGGTGGCGCGCAACTTCTACCTTTCCACGGAAAAGACCTTCACGCGCAAGATCTACGAGATTCTGCTGGCGCTGAAGATCGAGTCGGCGCTGTCCAAGGAAAAGATCCTCGAGATCTACATGAACCAGATCTTCCTGGGCCACCGCGCGCATGGCTTCGCGGCAGCCAGCGAGATCTACTTCGGCAAGACGTTGGACAAGCTCAGCATCGCCGAGGCTGCGATGCTGGCCGGCCTGCCCAAGGCGCCGTCGGCCTACAACCCCATCAACAACCCGCGCCGCGCGAACATCCGTCAGCAATACATCATCGAGCGGATGTATGAGACGGGCTACATCACCGAGGAGCAGCGTGATGAGGCCAAAGCCGAGAAGCTGCGCATCCGCCCGGTGCAGGAGTCGGTATCGCATGCCGAGTTCGTCGCCGAGGCGGCGCGCCAGCTGATCTTCAGCCAGTATGGCGACGAAGCCTATTCGCGAGGGCTGAACGTCTATCTGACGCTGAACAGCGCCGAGCAGAACACGGCCTACCGCGCGCTGCGCCGTGGCATCCTCGACTACGAGAAGCGCCAGGTCTACCGCGGCCCCGAGGCCTATGCCGATCTGCCGAGCGACGCCAAGGAACTGGACGCGCGCATCGCGCTGGTGCTGGCCGACCACCCTGCCAATGACGAGCTGCTTGCCGCCGTCGTGCTGGAGGCCGATCCCAAGAAGGTGACGGCGGTGCTGCAAAGCGGCGACGTGATCGCCATCATCGGCGAAGGTCTCAAGCCTGCCACCTCCGGCCTGTCCGACAAGGGCAATCCCAAGACCCGCA
>NZ_JBFUMO010001110.1:0-843 GCF_054049355.1 Roseateles sp. P5_E11
GCGCAAGACCGGCGCCGGCGTGGCGACCTGGCAGCAGGGCAAGGCGACTTTTGCAATGGGCAGCGGCAGCCTGATCGACGTGCAGGCCGGCACTCTGGTCGGCGGCTCCCACGCCAATGAGGACTGGACCCGCAACCAGAGCCGACTGAACGTGGCCGCCAATGCCGTCTTCGATGGCGACGAGGCCAATGTCCGCGTCGATGCGCTCAGCGGCGCCGGCCGCATCAAGTCTGGCTACAACGGCTCGGGCTACAGCGCTTTCACGATGGGCGTGGCCAATGGTTCCGGCAATTTCTCCGGCGTGCTGGCGAACAGCGAATCCACCGGCAACTTCGTCAAGACGGGCACGGGCACGCAGACGCTCAGCGGCATCAACACCAACACCGGCACGACGCGGGTGCAGGCCGGCCAACTGACGCTCAACGGCTCGTCGCTGAGCAGCGCCTTCAGCGTCGACGCGGGCGCCACGCTGGGCGGCAGCGGTGCACTGGGCAGCCTGGTGCTGGCCGGCAAGCTCGCGCCCGGCAACTCGCCGGGCCAGTTGAGCGTGGCGGGCAACGCGACGTTTGCCGAGGGCGCCAGCTATCTGTGGGAGATCGCCAATGCCAGCGCCGCCGCCGGGCTGGGGTACGACCTGCTGAGCGTCGGCGGCACGCTGAGCCTGGACGCCAGCGCGGCCAACCCGTTCACCGTCACGTTGAAGTCGCTGCTGGCGAACGGCGGCGCGGGGCTGCTGGCCGGTTTCGACGCCCAGCACAATCACAGCTACACGCTGGCCTATGCGAGCGGCGGCATCCTGGGCTTCTCGGCCAAAGAGTTCAGCATCGACGGCAGCGGTTTCAC
>NZ_JBFUMO010001111.1:0-843 GCF_054049355.1 Roseateles sp. P5_E11
CTTGTAGGCAAAGTCGTAATAGAAGCCGTTCTCGATGACCGGGCCGATGGTGACCTGGGCGTCGGGGTAGAGCGACTTGACCGCGTAGGCCAGCAGGTGGGCCGTCGAGTGGCGGATCAGCTCCAGGCCATCGGCATCCTTCTCGGTGACGATGGCGAGCTGCACGTCGTGGTCGATGACGTGGCTGAGGTCGACGACCTTGCCGTCGACCTTGCCGCCGAGGGCGGCCTTGGCCAGGCCGGCGCCGATGCTGGCGGCGACGTCGCCGACCGACAGCGCGGCGGGGTATTCACGGCGCGAGCCGTCGGGGAGTTGAATCGAAATCATGGGTGCTCCGAAGAGGCGACAAACAAAAAAGCGCGGCCACTTGCCGCGCTTTGTTTGTGCCCGAAGGCGAGAAGACGTGACGAGCCGCGGCCGACTAACTACCGGTAAACGGGAACGTAGTTCGCGGTGTCATAACCAGGGTGCCTTTCTCGCTCTTGTGAGGGGAGGAAGGCGAGATTCTAAAGCGGCAGGGCGGAAATGGAGTCGCGCTGGGCCAACGCAGCGAATTCATCGGCCAGGCGCTGGCTTTCCGTCACGGCGACGCGCCAGCGGCGGCGGCGCTCGGCGGCGTCCAGCGCCATGAAGTCATTGCGGTCGGGCAGCTTGGCGCCGGGCAGCCTGGCGATGAAATCGGGCGACGGGCACAGCAGCACGACGTTGTCGAGGAAGTCCGTCGAGCGGTGGCGGTGTTTCAACGCCTTGTCCAGCCAGCCGGGCACCACCTGGCGCTGGAAATGCGGGTAAAGCACCAGCGGCGCGGTGGACGACTGCAGTGCGCGGTAGTCCAGGTGCAGG
>NZ_JBFUMO010001112.1:0-838 GCF_054049355.1 Roseateles sp. P5_E11
CATGGCAGAAGGCATCGGGCCGGGCCACGAGGTCATCACGACGCCGTTCACCTTCGCGGCCACGGCGGAGACCATCGTGCTGGCGGGCGCCAAGCCGGTCTATGTCGACATCAAGCCGGGTGATTGCAACATCGATCCGGCGCTCCTCGAAGCCGCGATCACACCCGCCACTCGCGCCATCATGCCCGTCAGCCTGTACGGCCAGGTGGCCGATATGGACGAGATCAACACGGTCGCTGCAAGGCACGGCCTGTCGGTCATCGAAGACGCTGCACAAAGCTTCGGGGCCAGCTACAAGGGCCGGATGAGCTGCAACGTGTCGCGCATCGGCGCGACGAGCTTCTTTCCCAGCAAGCCGCTGGGCTGCTACGGCGACGGCGGGGCCCTCTTCACCAATGACGACGCGCTCGCCCAGGCGATGCGCGAGATCCGAGTGCATGGCCAGAGCCAGCGATACACGCACACTCGTGTGGGAGTGGGCGGGCGCATGGACACGCTGCAATGCGCGGTCGTGCTGGGCAAGCTCGAACGCTTCGAATGGGAGATCGCGCAGCGCAAGAAACTGGGCGACCGCTACGCCGAATTGATCAGGGCCAGCGGAGCGCCGGTGGAACTGCTCGAAGTGGCCGCCGATCGCGACTGCGTGTGGGCTCAGTACACCGTGAAGGTCGACAACCGCGGGGATGTAATCGCTGCGCTGAAGGCGCAGGGCATTCCCACCGCCGTCCACTATCCACGCCCGCTGCACCGCCAGCCCGCCTACGAGACGCCTGAATGCTCGGCCGCCAGCATGCCTCACAGCAATGCAGCCGCAGACCGCGTCATGAGCCTGCCGATG
>NZ_JBFUMO010001113.1:0-838 GCF_054049355.1 Roseateles sp. P5_E11
ACCCGACCGTGCGCAGCCTGGAGGCGCGCCTGGCTGCGCTGGAGGGTACCGAGGCGGCGATCGCTACGTCCACTGGCATGAGCGCCATCCTGCTGCTCGGCATGGGCGTGTTGAAGGCCGGCGATCACGTCGTCTGCTCGCGCTCCGTGTTCGGCTCGACCATCAACCTGTTCGCCAAGGAATTCGCGAAGTTCGGTGTCGAGACCAGCTTTGTCTCGCAGACTGACCTCGCCGAATGGCGTGCAGCCGTCAAGGCGACAACCAAACTACTCTTCGCCGAGACGCCGACCAACCCGCTGACCGAGGTCTGCGACATCCGCGCCTTGGCGGACATTGCCCACGGAGCCGGCGCCATCCTGGCGGTCGACAACACCTACTCGACGCCAGCGCTGCAGCGCCCCACCGAGATGGGTGCCGACATCGTCATGCATTCGGCCACCAAGTACATGGATGGCCAGGGTCGCGTGATGGCCGGCGCGCTGTGTGGCTCCAGCAAGTTGATCCGCGATGTCTTCGGCCCGGTGCTGCGTACCGTCGGCATGACGCTGGCGCCTTTCAACGCCTGGGTCGTGCTCAAGGGCTTGGAGACGCTGTCGCTGCGCATGAAGGCCCAGAGCGAGCAGGCCCTGGCCGTTGCGCGCTGGCTGGAGGCGCAGCCGGAGGTGGACCATGTCTACTACCCATCGCTCGCATCCCATCCTCAGCATGACCTGGCCATGCGCCAGCAAAGCGGGCAGGGCGGGGCGGTGCTGTCCTTCGACCTGCGCGCCGATACCTCTGAAGCTGCACGTGCAGCAGCTTTCCACGTCATTGACAGCACGCGCGTGCTGTCCATCGC
>NZ_JBFUMO010001114.1:0-836 GCF_054049355.1 Roseateles sp. P5_E11
ATGCGGGCCAGGGCCTGGACGATGACGGGGGCCAGGCCTTCCGAGATCTCGTCCAACAAGAGGATGTCGGCGCCCGTGCGCAGGATGCGGGCGACGGCCAGCATCTGCTGCTCGCCGCCGGACAGGCGCGTGCCGGGGCTGTTCTTGCGCTCGGCGAGGTTGGGGAACATCGCGTAGATCTCGGTCTCGCTCATGACCTTGCCGCGCTTGGTTTTCAGCGGCGGCGGCAGGCGCAGGTTCTCTTCGGTCGACAGGCTGGCGAAGATGCCGCGCTCCTCGGGGCAGTAGCCGATGCCGAGGTTGGCGATGCGGTGCGTGGACAGGCCGATGGTCTCTTCGCCGTGGATCTTGATGGAGCCTTTTCTTGCTCCCGTCAAACCCATGATGGCCCGCAGCGTGGTGGTGCGGCCGGCGCCGTTGCGGCCGAGCAGGGTGATGACCTGGCCGGGTTGGACTGACAGGTTGATGCCGTGGAGGATGTGGCTTTCGCCGTACCAGGCGTGGAGGTTTTGGATTTCGAGTGCTGGGGTGGCCATGGCTTTGTCAGCTTGCTCGTTGCTTCGGGTTGCTTTGGCGGAGAGCGTGGTTGCTCGCTGCATTGCCGGGAGTCCCGCCCGGCAGCGGGGTAACTTTCTTCTGCGGGGCCAGAAGAAAGTCACCAAAGAAGAGGCCCTGAACCGCACACGACCGCGGCGCCGCGAATAGCGGCGCGCGAAAACGCTGACCTGCATCTCGGGAAGACGCGAACCGCTGCGCTCTCGCTGCTGTCCTTATCGGCCGCACCATCCATCGCACCACCTGCCCGCTTAACGCGCGGCTGCACGCCGGGCTCACCA
>NZ_JBFUMO010001115.1:0-835 GCF_054049355.1 Roseateles sp. P5_E11
CATCTTGGGCGCCTGGGCGACGATGGTCGTGTCCAGGTTGACCAGGGCCCAGCCCGCCTCGCGCACGCGTCGGTAAGCCTCGGCCAGCAGCACCATCGAGTCGGCGCCCTTGAACTCGGCGGCCGTATCGGGGAAGAGCCCGCCGATGTCCCCAAGCGCCGCGGCGCCGAGCAGCGCGTCGGTGATGGCATGCGCCAGCGCGTCGGCATCCGAATGCCCGAGCAGGCCATGCGTGTGCGGGATGGTGATGCCGCCCAGGATCAGCGGGCGGCCGGTGACGAGTTGGTGCGTGTCCCAGCCTTCGCCAATGCGCAGGGAGCTCAAAGCGTTCGGGATGGTCATGAGGGCATTGTCGGGGAGACAGGGGCGCAGCCACGCGCTACCCTGCGCGCCACTTCAAGGAGGGCAATGAGATTCGGCATGCGGCATCTGCTTGTGTTGCTTGCGCTGCTCTGTGGCACGGCCCAGGCACAGCAGCTCCAGCTGCTGGTCTTTCCCAATCCCGGCCTGTTCGACGTAGCTGCTGACGGCACGGTCAGCGGACCTGGCGCGGAGTTGCTCGCCAAGATAGGCCGGGCCAGCGGCCTGCAGCTGGGCATCCTGGCCATGCCCATCCCGCGCGCACTGGCGACCGCCAGCAGCACGCCCGGCAGTTGCGCGGTGGGCCTGTCCCGCACACCCGAGCGCGAGGCCGCCTTCCATTGGGCCGGCCCCCTGGCCAGCGGTGCGCTGGTCATCTACGCACGCGCCGACGAAGCACCGACGTTGCACGGTCTGCAAGACCTGCGCGGCCACGGCGTTGTCGTGCAGCGGGAGTCTGCGCCCGCCGCATCGC
>NZ_JBFUMO010001116.1:0-833 GCF_054049355.1 Roseateles sp. P5_E11
GAACCCCAGCGCCTTTCGCGCATCGCCGGCGCGGAGCTGCGCACGCGCCATCAGGACGCGCACGGGGCCTGGCGCCGGCGAATTCGGCAGCGCCTTGCCGAGGTGGGCCACGGCCTGGAGGTAGCCGCCTCGCTCGTATTCGATCGTGCCGGCCAGGTACAGGAAGGACGGGTTCTGCGGCGCCATCTTCAGCAGTTGCTGGGACAACTCGGCGGCCTTCTTCAGGTCACGCTTCTCGAAGGCCAGCGTGGCCGAGTAATACAGCACCAGGGGATTGTTCGGCTGCACCTTGCGCAGTGCGGCCAACTGCTTGTCGACGCCATCGAAGTCACGCTGCGCCATCAGCAGCCGCATCACGCCGACGTGGGCCTGCAGCTCGTCACCGTTGCGCTTGAGCGCTTCGCGATAGGCCAGCATCACCTGGGCGGGGTCAGCACCGTTGCTTTGCAGCAGCTCGGCCTTGGACACCCACGGCCGCGCCGATTCAGGATGGGCCTTGAGCGACTTTTCCACCTGCTCCATCGCACCGACCCGGTCGCCGGCGACGAACATCAGCTGGGAAACGGCGAGTTGCGCGACGATGTTGTTGGGATCAGCCTGCAGGGCGGCGTCTGCCGCGGCGCGCGCCTGCACATACTTGCCCTTGGAGCCATAGGCCGTGGCCAGCGCGGCCTTCAGCTCCGCCTGGCGCTTGGGGTCGGTGAGCTGGACATCCGCATATTCGGCGATGAACTTGGTGGACTCGCCACGCAGGATCATCGCTGCGGCCATCAAAGGCACGAGCTCGTCCTTGCTGTAGCCACCTTCGCGCGCCTTCGACAACTCGACCCAGG
>NZ_JBFUMO010001117.1:0-831 GCF_054049355.1 Roseateles sp. P5_E11
GCACAAGGTCTAAGGAGCTGACGACATGCAAGTGATCCTGCTCGAAAAAGTGTCCAACCTCGGCAACCTCGGCGACGTCGTCAAGGTCAAGGATGGTTATGCCCGCAACTTCCTGATCCCGACCAAGCAGGCGCGCCGCGCCACCGAGGCCGCGATCAAGGAATTCGAAGTCCGCCGTGCGGAACTCGAAAAGGCCGCCGCCGCCAAGCTGGCCGAAGCCCAGAAACTGGGTGAAGCCATCGCCGGCAAGACCGTGCGCATCGCCCAGAAGGCGGGCGTTGACGGCCGCCTGTTCGGCTCCGTGACCAACGCCGACGTGGCCGAAGCGCTGACCAAGTCTGGCAGCGCCATCGCCAAGTCGCAGGTCCGCCTGCCCAACGGTCCGCTGAAGACCGTCGGCGAGTTCCCGGTCCAGGTCGCGGCTCACACCGACGTCGTGGTCGAGATCACCGTCCAGGTGGTTGCTGAAGCCGAGTAACGTCGGAGTAAGCGCCCTTGCGCTGCGGCGTCTGACGCCGCAACATTGAAGAAGGCCGAGGCCCCACAGGGTTTCGGCCTTTGGTTTTTCTGGGACGAGTTTTCCCGCTTCGTCCACCGTCTGCTCCCAGTTCGTTCACAGCTTTATCCACAGGCATGTCCGCGATCTTTCCTGCTTCTTCTTCCGCCGCGCCGTATGACGATGAGGTCGCACGCCTGCGCGTGCCGCCGCATTCGGTCGAGGCCGAGCAGAGCGTGCTCGGTGGCCTGCTCATCGCCAACACGGCCTGGGACAAGGCGGCCGACCTGCTCACCGAGACCGACTTCTACCGCTTCGAGCACAAGCATGTATAC
>NZ_JBFUMO010001118.1:0-830 GCF_054049355.1 Roseateles sp. P5_E11
CGTCGGCACGAAAAGCGCCAGGCCAAGTTGCGTCGCCAGTCCGTAGCGATCGACGATCACTCGCATGGCATTCAACAACGGCTGCTGCGGCATGGACATGAAAAGGTAGCGCGGCTTGGCCATTGCGTAATTTYGTCAGAGTGACGGCGATCTGGATGGTAGGGCGGTTGACCTGCCCTGCGATTTCGAGACAGTAATTCCTAGAAGACGGCGGTTGCAGGTCTTGACGGAGTTGCTGCTTGACGTAATGCCGGCGCTGGCGATCCACTCAAGGATGGCCTGGCTGACGAACTCCGGCCCATTGTCCGAGCGCATGAACAGCGGCGCCCCGTGGGCGCTCACCAGCCGCGGCAGGACTTCGATCAGCGCTTGGAGCGGATCGAGCCGGCCACATTGATGGCCAGGCACTCCCGGGTGTACTCGTCGATGACGGTCAGGCACTTGAGCTGCTGGCCGGTGGCCGTCGTGTCGAAGACGAAGTCATAGGCCCAGACCATGTTGGCCTTGAAGGGGGTGTGCAACCGCGGACGTGTGGACGCAACGCGTTGCGCGAGCGCTTCCTGGGCACCAGCGGGCCCGCCTGGCGCCACAGCCGATGCGTGCGCGACCAACTCAGCTCGAAGCCGCGCCGGCGCAGGAGGATGTGGATGCGGCGGTAGCCGTGGCGCGGGTACTGGGCCGACAGCTCCTTCATTGCATCGATCACCGGCGCATCCTTGGCAGGCAGACGCGGCTGGTAGCTCGGTGCGGCCCGCGACATGCCGATGAGCCCGCAGGCCCGACGCAGGCTAAGTAAGCGTGGCCTCACGGCCCTCTGGCATGGCGATGGC
>NZ_JBFUMO010001119.1:0-827 GCF_054049355.1 Roseateles sp. P5_E11
GCACATTGTTGCGCAGGCAGGCCGCGGCGTTGCCCACCTCCATCAACGGAACGTGCTTGTAGGCCGCCGCGTGGAACACCACCTGGGGATGGTGCGCGGCGAACGTGACGCGCAATCGGTCCAGATCCTTCACGTCGCCAATCAGCCGCACCAGCGCCAGGTGCGGGAACTGTTCGCTGAGTTCCTGTTCGATCTGATATAGAGCGAATTCGCTTTGCTCGTAGAGCACGAGCTGGCGAGGGTGGTAACGCGCTACCTGGCGGCAGAGTTCGCTGCCGATGCTGCCTCCCGCGCCGGTGACCAGCACGACCTTGCCTCCCAGCGCTTCGCTGATGCCGCCTTCGTCCAATTCCACCGGTTCGCGGCCGAGCAAATCCTCGGGTTCAATGTCGCGCACCTCATTGACGCGCCGACCAGCCAGCAGCTCTGTGCTGGTGGGCACGGTCAATACAGGGAATCCGGTGGCACCGGCGAGGTCCAGCGCTCGACGGCGTTGCTTGAGCGAAGCCGCAGGCATGGCCACGATCAGGTAGGTGACACCGTGCAGTTCGGCAAACCGCCGCACCTGTGTCAACTCACCCAGTACCGGCAGCCCCGCCACCCGCCCCCCCAACTTAGCCGGATCGTCATCCAGAAACCCCACCACCACCCAACCCTGGCTGTGCTGGATGCCCGCCACCAGCAGGCGGCCCGCGTCGCCCGCACCCATCACCAGGGCCCGGCGCAGCTCCTGGGCGCTGCCACTGATGCGGCTGCGCATGTGCTCGTAGAGCATGCGGTAGCCCATGCGCATCATGGCCAGCAGCATCAGCGTGAACAGCGGATGC
>NZ_JBFUMO010001120.1:0-824 GCF_054049355.1 Roseateles sp. P5_E11
TCGCCGACCTCCGCGCGGCGCTGAACGCCGAGCTTTCGGCCACGCCCGAGTACTACGACTTCAAGGTGCTGCACAGCGAGCGCGACGGCGTGCTGTGGCGGGTGACGCTGGAGCCGGGCTATGTGTTCGCCGAGGGCCAGCGGCCGGGTGTGGCCTCGGCGCAGGCGCTGCTGGACGACAGCCTGGACGGCGCCTCTGCGTGGTGGGGCGCGCCGAGCAAAGGCGGCGCCAGCGTGCTGGCCGTGCTGGCCGAGGACGACCAGCTCGTGCTGCAGAACGCCAGCGGCCCGCCGCCGCCGGCCGGGCACCTGCTCCGCCTCTACCCGACGCGCTTCCTGAACGCCGTGGCCGATGCGTGGTGGGACACGCCCTGGGCCGAACAGGCGCTGGCCTGCCTGCCCGACCTGTCGAACCCACAACCTCTGCACGGCGGCACGGCATTGACCGGCGAGCCCTTCCGCTGGCTGCGCCCGGCGCAACGCGCAGCGCTAGCGCTGGCGGGCCACAGCAGCGGTTTCCTGTGGGGGCCACCGGGCACGGGCAAAACGACGACGCTGGGCGTGCTGCTGGCTGAGTACCTGGACCGCCACCCGCACGCTCGCGTGCTGCTGCTGTCCACCACCAACCAGGCCGTGGACCAGGCCACGCTGGCCGTCGACAAGGCCTTGCACAAGGGCCGCCGCGAGCACCTGCGCGCCGAAGTGCAGCGCCTGGGCACACGCTTCAACGCCGCGGCCTACGAAGGCCGCGAGCACCTGATTCCGACGCAGGACCGCGATCTCATCACCCGCCTGGCCCGTACCGAAGGCCAGCGGCCATCAGCC
>NZ_JBFUMO010001121.1:0-820 GCF_054049355.1 Roseateles sp. P5_E11
GCTGCCGACGAACAGGTAGAGCATCCCCGCCCAGGCAAGCCCGAAATAGGTGCTGCTACCCTTGGCGTCGATCTTGCCGGTGGTGGCCAGCCCCAGCAGGCTGCCCAGGACGAAAGTGCATATCGAGACGACCACCAGCATCAGCACCGCCAGCATGACGGACTTCAAGCCGACGAAGTAGACCGAGCGCGTGTGCAGCCGGATGCCACTGTGCTCGCCGGCGATGCGGTAGCCGCTGTTCTGGTAGCGCTTGATCAGCGCCGTGGACCAGGGCGCCGCCAGCAGGGCGGCCAACTGCAACGCCTGCCCGAGCCAGGCCAGGACGCCGCCGCCTGGGCCCTCACCCTTCAGGCTCCAGGCCAGCGCCAGCGCGGCAGGCAGGAACACCGGCAGGTAGGCGAGATAGGCTGCGCCCAGCGACCCCTCAAAGCCCATCCGCAAGCCACGCCAGCTGGTGTTGCCGAGGCGGAACTGCATCGATGCCCGCCACAGCGCCGGCCAGGCGGCACCCCCCAGCACGAAGGCCAGCAGCGCCGCGATGGGCGAGAACTCTCCGGCAAACGTGTAGACGAGCATCAGCACGGCCATCAGCACAAAGCCGCGGAACATCTTCCATGCGTCGCCGTGGAAGGCCAGCGCCTCGCCGTCGATCAAGGTGTTGGCGTAGAGGTAGCGGATGCGCCGCATCTTGGCGAACGGCAGGTAGAGCCCGCAGCTCAGCAGGATGAACAGCAGGTTGACGGCCCAGATGCGGAAGTACTCGCTGCCGGAGCCGGTGAAGCGGATCTCGAGAACACGCGGCGCGGGCTCGGTGTTGGGC
>NZ_JBFUMO010001122.1:0-819 GCF_054049355.1 Roseateles sp. P5_E11
ACCTGCGCCAGACCTCCGGCCCGGTGCTGGAGAAGCCCAAGGACCTGGCCGCCATACTGACCAACCTCGAGAAGAACGACGTCCTCTTCATCGACGAGATCCACCGCCTGAGCCCCGTCGTCGAGGAAATCCTCTACCCGGCGCTGGAGGACTACCAGATCGACATCATGATCGGCGAGGGCCCCGCGGCGCGCTCGATCAAGCTGGACCTGCAGCCGTTCACGCTCGTGGGTGCAACGACGCGCGCCGGCATGCTGACCAACCCGCTGCGCGACCGTTTCGGCATCGTCGCGCGGCTGGAGTTCTACACGCCGGCCGAGTTGCAGCGCATCGTGACGCGGTCCGCCAGCTTGCTGGGCGCGCCCATCGACGCCGACGGTGCGCTCGAGATCGCCCGCCGCTCGCGTGGCACACCGCGCATCGCCAACCGCCTTCTGCGCCGCGTGCGCGACTACGCCGAGGTCAAGGCTGACGGCCGCATCGTTGCCGGCATCGCCGACAAGGCGCTGGCCATGCTGGACGTCGATCCACAGGGCTTCGACCTGATGGACCGCAAGCTGCTGGAGGCCATCGTGCACCGCTTCGATGGCGGTCCGGTCGGTTTGGAGAACGTCGCCGCCGCCATCGGCGAGGAAGCCGGCACCATCGAGGACGTTATCGAGCCCTATCTGATCCAGCAGGGCTTTCTGCAGCGCACGCCCCGCGGCCGCATCGCGACACTGGCGGCCTACCGGCATCTGGGCCTGACGCCACCGGGCGGCAAGACGGCACCCGATCTGTTCGGGGAATGAAAACGGCGCCGCAAGGCGCCAATAAAAA
>NZ_JBFUMO010001123.1:0-818 GCF_054049355.1 Roseateles sp. P5_E11
GTGAATGGGTCAACGACCTGGCCAAAGACTTCAACGCCAGCCAGAAGGACTACAAGGTCATCCCCACCTTCAAGGGCACCTACGACGAGTCCATGCCCGCGGCCATCGCCGCCTTCCGGGCCGGCAATGCACCCCACATCCTGCAGGTCTTCGAGGTCGGCACGGCCACCATGATGGCCAGCAAGGCGGCCATCAAGCCGGTGGCGGACATCATGAAGGAGGCCGGCGTCCCCTTCGACCCCAGCGCCTATGTGCCCGCAGTGGCCAGCTATTACACGGCTCCCAACGGCCAGATGCTGAGCTTCCCCTTCAACAGCTCGACGACGGTCTTCTTCTACAACAAGGACGCATTGAAGGCCGCCGGCGTCGACAAGCCGCCCACGAGCTGGCCCGAGGTGGCTTCGGCGGCCGCCAAGCTCAAGGCCAACGGCAGCAAGTGCCCCCTCACCACATCGTGGATGAGCTGGACGCAGCTGGAGAGCTTCTCGGCCTGGCATAACGTCGAGTTCGCCACCAAGAACAACGGCTTCGGCGGCCTGGACGCACGCCTGGCCTTCAACACGCCGCTGCACCTGCGCCACATCGAGAACCTGGCCAACATGTCCAAGCAAGGGCTCTTCGTCTACAAAGGCCGCGGCAATACGTCCGACGCCACCTTCGTGTCGGGCGAGTGCGCCATGACCACGGCCTCGTCCAGCATCTACGGCGACATCAAGAAGAACGCCAAGTTCGCCTTCGGCATCACCGCCCTGCCCTACTACCCGGACGTGCCCGGCGCACCGCAGAACACCGTCATCGGCGGCGCCAGCCTCTGGGTG
>NZ_JBFUMO010001124.1:0-811 GCF_054049355.1 Roseateles sp. P5_E11
GAACAATGCAACCGTCCTCATGGTCCAGGCCTATGCCAAGACCCAGGCGGGCGACTATCCCGGCGGACGCTCCGGCTATGAGAAGGCGCTCAAGCTCGACCCGCAACTGATGGAGGCCCGCCTGGGCCTGGTTCGCATCGACACCGTGACTGGCAATTTCGAAGCCGCCAACAAGCGGCTGCGGGAAGTTCTGAAAAATGACGAGCGCAATACCAATGTGCTGTTCGAACTGGCCCTGCTGAACGAACTGTGGGGCAAGGACGACGAGGCGCTCAAATGGCTGGAAAGTGCCGCAGAGGCCAGCAGCGCCCGCGAAACGCGCGCCAATTTCGCCCTCGTCGCCTGGCACCTGCGCAAAGGCCAGCCGGCCCGCGCGGTCGACGCGGCCAAGTTCTTGCTGGCCAAGCTGCCCGAGGATGTCGAAGCCCTGCAGGCCTATGCCAGCGCCCAGGCTGCCAACGGCGACGCGGCCGGGGCCAAGACCACATTGACCAATGCCGCCCGCCGCGCCGCCTTCGATGCACCGCGCCTGCTGGAAGTCGCGCGCCAGCAGGTCGGCATCAAGGACTACGCCGGCGCTGCCTACAGCCTTGACAAGGCTCTGAGCGGCAACCCCGACTATCTGCCGGCCCAGGCCATGCTCGCCAGCATCGAGCTGACGCAGGGCGATGCGGCGAAGTCGGAGCAGCGCGCCAAACAGGTCATCCAGGCAGCGCCCAAGTCGGCGCTCGGCTACAACCTGCTTGCCGAAGTCGCCACCTACCGGGGCCAGGCCACGGCCGCCATCGACGCGCTGCGCAAGGCCCATGAC
>NZ_JBFUMO010001125.1:0-807 GCF_054049355.1 Roseateles sp. P5_E11
GATGAACTGCGTCAGGCTCTTTCGCAGGTCGTCCAGGTTGGCCGCGCAGGCGCGCAGCACCTCCGCGGCGCTGGGGTTGTCGAGCAAAGCGAGCAGCAGGTGCTCGACGGTGATGAATTCGTGCCGCTGCTGGCGTGCTTCGACGAACGCCATGTGCAAACTGACTTCAAGCTCTTGCGCAATCATGCGGCCTCCATAATGCACTGCAGGGGGTGGCCGGCACGCCGTGAGGCGGCCAGAACCAACTCCACCTTGGTCGCGGCGACGTCCTTGGTGAACACACCGCAGACCCCGCGACCCTCGTGGTGGATTTTGAGCATGATCTGCGTCGCCGTATCGAGGTCATGCCGGAAAAATTCCTGCAGAACCATGACAACAAACTCCATCGGCGTGAAATCGTCGTTCAACAGCAGGACCTGGTAGAGCCGGGGGGGCTCGGTTTTCTGGGTCTGCCGCTCGACGACGACCGCGCCCTCGCCTTCGTCCTTGCCCGGCTTCAGAGGGGGCGCGGGCGGGGGCGGGGGCGACTGGTTTCGCGGTGAAAAGACGGGGAGCACAGGCATGTCGGGATTCTATCGACGGGGGCTTCCCCTCGCCGACCGCGGGCAGTTGGCGACGCTCCTGGAAATTGCAAGCGCAGGGCGGAAGGTTCTGAGGGTGAACCCGGCCGGGAAGGTCCCGAATTGACGCTTTTTATTGCGCTACCAGAATCTGCCTCCGCCTCCCCAGGAGGTGCCACAAAGAATGGAGACAAGATGATGGCACTGGGCAAAGTCAAGTGGTTCAACGATGCCAAGGGCTTCGGAT
>NZ_JBFUMO010001126.1:0-806 GCF_054049355.1 Roseateles sp. P5_E11
GCCTTCCCCGTCCCCATCGAAGCTGTCGGGTTCGATGTCGTAGAAGCGCATGCGCTGGGCCTCGAACTGCCCGCCCGCCGAGCCAGAAATCAAACAGTTCGGCCGGCGCGGCGGCTTGGGCGGGCGAGAGYAGGGCGGCAAACAGGGCAGCGGCGAGGAACTGGCGCATGACAGGTGTGGGCAGTGATGGAGGTACCGGCCTGGGCGTGCAGCGCCGGCAGCGGTGTTGCAGAAATTGCTGCGCGACACCGGTTTGTCGAAAACGATGCCCAGCGTTCGTCGTAGCGTGGGCACCCCCGCGGGCGCCTGTTCGCAACTTCGAGGACCGCCATGCCGCTCCAGATCATTGACCGACCCGCCGTCACCGTCGTGGGCCTGCAGATCCGCACGACGCCGATGTCACCCGATATCCCGGCCCTGTGGCCGCGCTTCGTAGCCCGCATCCCCGAGATCGGGCAGGCCACCGAGGCCAGGACCACCTACGGCGTCATGGACAACCAGTCCGACGCCGGCTTCGACTACCTCGCCTGCGTTGCCGTCGAGCCGTCGGCCGCCGTGCCGGCGGGCATGACGAAGCTGACGTTGCCAGCCGGGCGCTACGCCTTCTTCAGCTTCCCGCTGTCGGGGCTGGGTGAGGGTTTTGGCGACATCTTCGAGCGCCAGCTGCCGGCTTCGGACTATGTCCAGGCCGCCGGTCCGTTGTTCGAGCGCTATGGCCCCGACTTCTGCCCCGACGAGCCCGACTCGCTGGTCGAGGTCTATCTGCCCGTGGCAGCCAAGGGCGGTTGAAGAAGGGAGGGTATGAG
>NZ_JBFUMO010001127.1:0-805 GCF_054049355.1 Roseateles sp. P5_E11
CGGTCGTGACGGCGCGCAGGTCGGCGGTTTCGAGCTTGCCGAGCTGGCTGGTCGTCAAGGCACCGAACTGGCTGGAGTTCAGCGCCGCGAACTGGGCGGTGCCCAGCGCGTTCAGGTTGTCGGTCGCAAGATTGGCGAGCTGGATGTTGGTCAGTGCCTRGACTTGGGCCGAGGACAGGTTGGCGAACTGGCTGCTGGTCAGGCTGTTCAAGTCGGCCGTGCCGAGCGTATTGACCTGGCTCGTGGTGAGGCTGTTGATCTGACCACTGCTGAGCGCGCGGAGCTGGTCACTGGTGAAGGCGTCGAGTTGGTCGGAGGACAGGTTGCGCAGGGCGCCCGTGGTCAGCGACTTGACGTCSGCGGTCTCAATCGCRGCSAKTTGCGCGGTRGACAGGCTGCCYGCCTGCGTGGAGYTCAGCGCCGCGACCTGRCCCGAGGTCAGGGCGACCATGTCACCCGTGGTCAGGCCSTYGATCTGGGCGGTGCCCAGCGARGCRACTTGAGCSGTGGTCAGCGAGCCGACGGCATCGCTGGCCAGGGCACCGACCTGGTCGGAAGACAGGCCGTTGAGCGCGGCGGTCGTGACGGCACGCAGGTCAGCGGTTTCGAGCTTGCCCAGTTGGCCGGTGGTCAATGCGCCGAACTGGCTGGACGACAGGGCCGCGAACTGGGCCGTGCCCAACGCGTTCAAGTTGTCGGTGGCGAGGTTGGCGAGCTGGGTGTTGGTCAGTGCCTGGACCTGGCCAGACGAAAGATTGGAGAACTGGCTGCTGCTCAGGCTGTTCAGATCGGCCGTACCGAGCGT
>NZ_JBFUMO010001128.1:0-804 GCF_054049355.1 Roseateles sp. P5_E11
CCTTCTTCCAGGCCCGTGATGAAGACGGCGTCGAACTCCAGGCCCTTGGCCGAGTGAACGGTCATTAGCTGTACGGCATCCTGGCCCGCCTGGGCCTGGTTGTCACCGGCCTCCAGCGAGGCATGCGTCAGGAAGGCCACCAGCGGCGACATGATCTCGCCCGTCTCCGCGTCGGGCACCGAGCCCGGCGTGCCCGTGGACTGCACGCTCGGAGCCACTTCGTCCACCGGCAGGCCGACGGCGTTCTTGCCGAAGCCCTCCTGCATGACGAAGGCCTCGGCGGCGTTGATCAGTTCGTCCAGGTTCTCCAGCCGCTCGGCGCCGTCCTTGTCGGTGCGGTAGAAGTCCAGCAGGCCCGAGGTCTCCAGCACCTGCTCGATGATCTCGCGCAGCGTCATGCCTTGCGTCAGGTTGCGCGTCGAGTCGATCAGGTTGGTGAAGGCGACCAGATTGGCGCCGCCCTTGCCGGTGATGGCGCCCACGCTCTGGTAGAGGCTGCGGCCGCTGGCCTTGGCGGCGTCCTGCAGGTTCTCCAGCGTCTTGGCGCCGATGCCGCGGGTCGGGAAGTTCACGACGCGCAGGAAGCTGGTGTCGTCGCTCGGGTTCTCCAGCAGGCGCAGATAGGCCAGCGCATGCTTGACCTCGGCGCGCTCGAAGAAGCGCAGGCCGCCATAGACGCGATACGGGATGCCCGAGTTGAACAACGCCGACTCGATGACCCGCGACTGCGCATTGCTGCGGTAGAGGATGGCAATCTCCTGCCGGTCCATGCCGCCGCGGTGCAGGCTCTGGATCTCCTCGATG
>NZ_JBFUMO010001129.1:0-799 GCF_054049355.1 Roseateles sp. P5_E11
TTCTTCAACCCAGTGCCCCGACCCGGGGCCGACAGGAGCTTGCATGAAGACCTGGTTCAAGCTGACCGCCGCTGCCCTTGCCGTTGTCGCCACAAGCGMCAGCCATGCCGCCAGCACCGAGTGCCTGGATGTGCGCGTGAGCAACGCCTCGCCCGTCGTGAACGGCGATGTGGACGTCCACGTGGACGTCGCCGTGACCAACCAGTGCCGCACCGCCGTGCAGGTGCTGCGCTGGCAGCTACCCAGCGACACCATGAGCGGCTCGCTGTTCACCGTGACGCGCGACGACCGCCCGGTTCGCTACACCGGCGCCGTCATCAAGCGCGCGGCGCCCCAGGCCAAGGACTATGTGGAGATCGCCGCTGGCGCCACGCTGAACTACAAGGTCGAACTGACCGGCCACTACGACTTCAGCAAGAACGGCCGCTACGCCATCGAGTTCCACAGYGACCGCGGCACCCACGGCTCGGGCGCCCAGTCCATGCACAGCGCGACGACCACCTACCTGTGGGCGCAGGGCCGCAACGAGAAGCTGGACGCTGCCAGCGCCGACGACGAGGCGGCCACCACGATGCGCGCCAACGCCACCGCGGCAGCCGCCAGCATCTCCTACACCGGCTCCTGCACCAGCAGCCAGAAGTCCTCGCTGGCCTCAGCCGTCACGGCAGCCACCAACTACGCGTCCAGCTCGACCACCTACCTCAACGGCACGCCGTCGGGCACGCCGCGCTACACGAGCTGGTTCGGCGCCTACACCTCGTCACGCTGGAACACAGCCAAGGATCACTTCACCAAGGCC
>NZ_JBFUMO010001130.1:0-798 GCF_054049355.1 Roseateles sp. P5_E11
GTGTGCTACGAGGCGTCCAGCCCGCCGAGGTAGGCAAAGCCGGGCTGGAAGCCGATGCCGTAGAGGAGGGGCTCGGCGTCGGGGTGGCGTTGCACGACCTCGTCGACCGAGAGGCCGCAGTGCGTGGCGACGTCGCCCAGGTCGGGGCCATGCGCGCCGCCGTAGTTGACGGGAATCTCGACGAGGCGGCCCGCCTGCTGGCGCCGCAGCGGCCTGGCCCAAAGCGCGCGGGCGGCCTGCTCGAGCGCCTGACCGTCGGTGTGCAGCGGGTCGAAGGTCAGGGTCAGGTTGTTCATGCCCGGGATCAGGCCGAGTACGCCTTCGGCCTGCGCCAGGCCTGCGCCGAGTTGCCAGATGCGCTGCTGGTGTTCGATCGCGATGGGTGCATCGACCGCGCAGCACAGCGCCGCTTCGCCCAGGGGGCGAATGAGGAGGTCGGGCAGCGCGGTACTCATTTGAATTTCAATAAAACGTATACGATTTGTATTCGAGACGTGTTTATCATGTCAATCATGGTTCGCAGCATCGTGTCGTCCTCGCATCTGGTGTCTGAAAAGAGCGCCGAGCTGTCGGAGTTCGAGTTCGGCCTCATCGTCGTCAGCAACGCCTTCAACCGCTGGATGGTGCGCTGCATGGCCGCCGCCGGCATGAAAGACCTGGCTGCGCTGGACATCTCGCTGCTGCACCACGTCAACCACCGCGACCGCAAGAAGAAGCTCGCCGACATCTGCTTCGTGCTGAACGTCGAGGACACCCATGTCGTCGCCTACTCGCTGCGCAAGCTGGTCGGCATGGGGC
>NZ_JBFUMO010001131.1:0-796 GCF_054049355.1 Roseateles sp. P5_E11
GAATACAGGTTGTTCTCGGTGTCGAGCTTGAGGATGGTCGCGGGCAACAGTTGCCCGGCAGCCCAGCGCGGCCGGATTGGATCGATCAGTCGGGTCTTCTCGGCGGCGCTGCCATGGAATGCTTGCATGATGGTCCGTGTGTTTTTGTCGGTGGAGACGGCTCAGCCGAGCAGGTCGTCGATTTCGCTGGAAAGCTGGGTCCGCGTGCGGCCCTTCACCGGGCCGACGGTCTTGCCGTCMTTCATCCAGAAGAGCTGGGGGATGCCGCGGACGCCGAACTGCTCGACGAGCTTGGGGTTCTCGTCGGCATTGACCTTCACGATCTTCATTTGGCCTTCGTACATCGGGGCCAGGGCTTCCAGCGCCGGCATCAGGGCCATGCACGGGCCRCACCAGGGGGCCCAGAAGTCGATGAGGACGGGGACGGTGCTTGCTTCGGCTTCTTCCTTGAAATTGGCTTCGGTGACGATGGTGATCTTTGCGCTCATATCAGGGCTCCATTCACAGTGGGATAGGGTTCAAGGCGGTCTGCACTGATGCGGCCTCGCCAACGAGTCGCGCCTGCACGGCGCGAGACGACGCGCTGAGCACCAGCGCGTGGTCGTGATACTTCTTGAGCGCCGAGTGGTGCGCCACGCTGACGATGGTGGTGTCCTTCAGCTGAGTGGTGAGCAGCACGTAGAGAGCCGCCTCGGTGTCCTCGTCGAGCGCGCTGGTGGCCTCGTCCATGAAGAGGAAGTCGGGCTTCGCAAGCAAGGCCCGGGCAATCGCCAGGCGCTGCTGCTCGCCGCCGGAC
>NZ_JBFUMO010001132.1:0-790 GCF_054049355.1 Roseateles sp. P5_E11
GCGCGTCCCAGCCGGCGTAGCGGCTGTCCACGGCGGCTTTCAGGCGCCCGTCGTTGACCATCTTCTCGGCGATCAGCAGCGCCTGGGCGCACACGTCCATGCCGCCGATGTGGCCGTGGAACAGGTCCTCGGCGTCGATGGACTGGCGGCGCACCTTGGCGTCGAAGTTCAACCCGCCCGAGCCCAGGCCWCCGGCCTGGATGACGTGGTACAGCGCSAYSGCCGTCTCCGGCACGTTGTTGGGGAACTGGTCGGTGTCCCAGCCCAGCTGCGGRTCACCSCGGTTCATGTCCAGGCTGCCCAGGATGCCCAAGGCGCCTGCCGTGGCGATCTCRTGCTCGAAGCTGTGGCCCGACAGCGTGGCGTGGTTGGCCTCGATGTTGACCTTSACTTCCTTCTCCAGGCCGTAGCGCACCAGGAAGCCGTACACGGTSGCGGTATCGAAGTCGTACTGGTGCTTGGACGGCTCRCGCGGCTTGGGCTCGATGAGGATGGCGCCCTTGAAGCCGATCTTGTGCTTGTACTCAACCACCATGTTCAGGAAGCGGCCGAGCTGGTCCAGCTCCTGGCCCAGGCGCGTGTTCARSAGCGTCTCRTAGCCCTCGCGGCCGCCCCACAGCACGTAGTTCTCGCCGCCGAGCTTCAGCGTCGCGTCCATCGCGTCGCGCACCTGCAGCGCGGCCATGGCGAACAGCTCGGGGTTGGGGTTGCTGGCCGCRCCGCTCATGAAGCGGCGGTGGCTGAACAGGTTGGCCGTGCCCCACAAGAGCTTCAAGCCCGTGGCCTGCTG
>NZ_JBFUMO010001133.1:0-786 GCF_054049355.1 Roseateles sp. P5_E11
GCGCCTTCGGCGCGAGCACCCCGGTTGGCAATCAGGATCTTGGTAAACATGAGGTGCCTCGTTATTTCGTTTTCGCGAGCAGCTTCTTGCGCTGCTCGGTGAAGTGCCACCACGGCTGGGCAGACCCGCCGTTCATGAAATCGTGGGCGGCCATGAAGGTGTCGRGCACGCAGGGGTCATGGCGCTGGCCCATCGGGTCGCGCAGGCGGTCGTAGGTCTTGAAGGGGTCCATGGCCTTCACGTGCGCAGGCGTGGGCAAGCCCAGTTGGACGAGATCGGCGGCCATGGCCCTGCCGATGTTGGGGATGTCGGTGAGCTTGAGCGCCTCGGCGGCGCAACGTGCCTTGGCCATCAGGGTGCCTCGCCATCACGCAGCGGGTTGGGCAGGGACAGGCGATCACCGCAATCTCCCTGCGCGCAGGGCAACTGGCCCACCAGTTGCAGATGCAAGCCGGCGGGAAGATCGGCATCGGTGTTGGGCAAGCGCCCCAGCACCTTGACGGCGAGGATGCGCGCACCGGGTTCCCACTTGGCAAGCCCTTCGCCTTCGATCAAGGCAAAGCTGCTCTGGTAGCCGCCGCCAACAGCCATGACGCGGGCACGCGTCGGCGCGACCACATCGTTGAGCTTCACGGCCGTCAGCACGACCTGATCCTGGTAGCGGAAGGGGTTCTGCGCCAGTGCATTCAGGCCGACCCAGATGCCGGCACCCAATGGCTTGGCAAAAGTCTGCAGGCGCTGCGCATTGGCTTGCTTCTGTGCGTCGCGCTCTTCACGCGCCTGGCG
>NZ_JBFUMO010001134.1:0-786 GCF_054049355.1 Roseateles sp. P5_E11
GTATCAATCAGCGAGTGATCGAGGGACCCTGGCGTGGCGCGAACAAGCTGGCGTGATCGTTTGGTATGCAGAGCTGGCGGATGTTTTGGCCATTAAAACCCTGATGGGTTACCCAGTGTCGCTGGGTGGCCGGGGCCGGCATCTCTCTGCCGTCACTCTTGTTGACGCGCGCGGAAAACGCAAGATTATCAGCCATTTGCGGCCGAATTGCAAAACTGTGACAGGTAAACCCTAGCTTTGCACGCCATGGCGCTCGCGCAACCGGGCCAACGCCTCCAGCGCCAGGCGCCGTTCCTCGTCGGTGGCGCCGCTGCCGCCGGGCAACGCGGCAGGGGCTCGGGACCGCAGCGCGGTGATCGCGCTGGCGAGGTCGCCAGCCGGGTCGGACTCCTCGATGCCCAGTTCCTGCACGCTGCGCACCAGCCGATGCACGGCCTCCGCATGGCCCTCCGCCGCCAGGCCAGCCTGGACGACGGCCCAGGGGCTGGCGCCGTGGTGGGTCAGGTGGCGCTCCAGCCAATGGACGAGTTCGCCATGGCCGCCGGGCAGGTCGTGCAGCAGGACGCGGTCCTCGTCGGGCAGGCTGTCCCAGAGCTCGCTGTGCTGCAGCAAGAGTCGGGTGGCGTGGTCGGCGGCGGTCGCCGGCGTAACCCGCGGACCGGCGGGGCGAGGCTCGGCATCGCGGCGCGACTTCCAGTCGCCTTTGCCTTTCCATTCCCCCTTCGGCTTCCATTCACCTTTGGGCTGCCAACGCGGCTTTTCGGCGGGTGCCGCCGTCTCCTTGGT
>NZ_JBFUMO010001135.1:0-784 GCF_054049355.1 Roseateles sp. P5_E11
CTGCAGGCGCTGCTTCGTCGGGAAGCGCTGCCAGCGCTTTTGCCTCCGCCTGCTGAGCATTCGGCAGGGTCGACGATGTGACGCGCCGCTCGATGAGCGCGTCTTCAGCGCAGGCCGACATGGCTGTCATCAGCTCAAGCAGCCGTGCCCGCGGTGTCACGGCTGGCGGCGCAGGCGACTCGTTGTGAAGCCGCCGATGAGCCAGCTGGGGGTCCTCATCTGCCGCTTCGATCAGGCTCAGGACGGCGAGGGCTTGCGCATCGGCGATGGCCTCGATGAACTGCGCCGCCAGCCTGTGCTCAGCGACCAGCGCCAGCAGCGCACGCACTTGCAGGGCCTGCCGCCGCGCCCCGGCGAGGGTGCAAGGCCCGGGCGCTTCGTCATCTGCCATCAGCATCAGCGCCACGGCACGCGCCGGCCATGCGCCGTCCACATGCGGTGAAATCAGCCGCTGCCAGAACCAGGCCTTGGCGTCCTCACCGCGCAGCCATCGCCGCAACAGCGCCTGGCGCGCCACTGCCAGGCCAGGCGCCCACACCGCTTCGGCCGTCTCGCTCGCCTGCTCCATGGGCTGGGCCTGCGCTGCCAGTTGCTGCCAGGCCCGCTCCAGCTGCAGGGCCAAGGCCTGCGCACTGGCACCTGCCGCCACGCGAAGCCGCAGTCGGCGCACAAGCACAAAGCGATTCAGCAACGCAGCCGGCTTGGACGAAACGCGCAGCGCGTCCTCCACGTTAGGCAACAGGCCCGGCACCGCTGACCGCGATCTCAGTCGCAGGCGTTGGAC
>NZ_JBFUMO010001136.1:0-780 GCF_054049355.1 Roseateles sp. P5_E11
CTGCCCAGGCCCGCAAAGCTCAGGTCCACGGGGGCGTACTGCAGGTCGCTGGCAATGGCGGTGTCACCCTGCGAGCCGACGTTGATGTTGCCCTCGGGCTGGCGCTTCTTCTTGGAGCGGTCGGCGTAGTTGACACCCAGGTCCACGTCCTGGAAGAAGCCCTTGATCGAATCCGGCAGCGGGAAGTTGCCAGCCAGCTTGAACGACTTGAGCTCGTCCTCGACGCTGGGACGCTTGCCGTAGCCCGAGCCGTAGATCGTGCCGCGCAGGAACAGCTTGGTCGGGTCGGAGTAGTTCAGCGTGGGGGTCAGCGTCGGGAAACTGGACGTGGCGAAATTCAGCTTCAGGGTGTCCAGCGGTGCGGTTGCGCCGGTGGGCAGCAACTGCGTGTTGTTCTCGAGGTTGGTTTCCTTGCGGTCAGCCTTGGAGTAGCTCACATCTGCCGTCAGCGTGCCGCCGCCGGCCAGCTTGAGCTTGTTGTTCCAGCCGAAGGCATCGATGGTGTCCCTGCGGTCGTTGTACATGCCACGCACCAGCGGGTACAGGCCGCTGGCGCTGCCGCCGACGAAGGTGTTGTTGCCGTTCACCACTGGGGAAGCGATGTTCAGGCCCGGGTTGTAACCGCCGTTGTAGCCGCCGAGATTGACTTCGAACTGGTTCGCGGTGTCCTMCTGCGTGGCCCTGGTGTGGTAGTAGTCCACCACGCTGGTGAAGTCCTTGTTCGGGCGGAACTCGGCGGTCGCCATGAAGGCGTCGCGCTTGTTCACCCCGGTGCGGCGC
>NZ_JBFUMO010001137.1:0-773 GCF_054049355.1 Roseateles sp. P5_E11
GTGCGCATCCTGGACGAAGGTCTCAAGGCTGCCCTCAACCTCGAATCCACCCCGCTGGCCCACGACCTGCGCGACCTTTACGCGTATCTGTGCATGCGGCTGACCCAAGCCAACCTGCACAGCGACGTCGCTGCCATCGAGGAGTGCAAGCGTCTGCTGGCGCCAGTACGTGACGCCTGGCAAGCCATCGCCGACAACCCCGCAGTGCGCCCGCCCAGGGCCGCCTGATCCGCCCATTCCGCCCCGCCCTGCTCACGCTTTCCGGTACGCCCCCATGAATTCCGAACTGCTCAACTATTACGAGGCCATCGAACAAGCCAGCGCCGACATGCTGTCAGCTGCCCGCACCGGCAACTGGGATGAAGTCGTCAAGCTCGAAGGTGCCTGCGTGCTGCTGATCTCGCAGCTCAAGTCCGCCGCCAACCAATCCCAGCTGGCCCCGAGTGAATCGGCGCTGAAGACCCGCATCATGCAGCGCATCCTGCTCAATGACGCCGAGATCCGCCATCTGGCCGAACCCTGGCTGGAAGACCTGGATCATGTGATGAAGGGCAAGAGCAGGATGGTGCATTGAGCCCCTCGTCCGGTCTCGCCCTGCTGAACGCGGGCGAGTCCAGCCGGTCCCCCGAGGGGACGGCGATGCTTGCGGCGTCGAGCCGCAAGCACATCGCCCAAGGCGGGCCGGCTAGGGGCGGCCCGGCGCTCGGCCCGCAAAACCAACCCGCGCAGCGACCATCCTGGCATGAGCGCTCTTGAACCCACCTCCGAGGAAC
>NZ_JBFUMO010001138.1:0-770 GCF_054049355.1 Roseateles sp. P5_E11
GCGCTGAGCAGCGGCCAGATCAACTCGCTGACGACCAGCCAGATCAATACGCTGGGCACGGCCGACCTCAACAGCCTGACCAGCGGCCAGTTCGCCAACCTGTCCTCGGCCCAAGTCCAGGCGCTGACCAACACCCAGCTCGCCAACCTGGCGACCGACAACCTGAAYGCGCTGGGCACCGCCCAATTCGCAGCCCTGTCGTCCAGCCAGTTCGGTGCGCTGACCACTGGCCAATTGGGCAAGCTCGAGACGGCCGATCTGCGCGCCGTCACGACCGCAGCCCTCAACGGCTTGTCTTCCGATCAGGTCGGTGCTCTGGCCAGCGATGCCGTCGGCTCGCTGACCACCGGGCAGGTCGCCTCCCTCGGCACCGCTCAGATCAAGGGCTTGACCACGGGCGACATGGTCGCCCTGACTTCGGGCCAGGTCGCTGCACTGAACTCSACCCAGGTGACCGGCCTGTCCACGGCGCAGATCGCTGCGATCGAGACGGCCGACATCAAGTCGCTGACCACCGGCGCCCTGCGCAACCTGTCCTCCGACCAGCTCGACGCCTTCACCAGCGACCAGCTGCGCGCGCTCAGCAGCGGCCAGATCAACAGCCTGACCACGAGCCAGGTCAACACGCTCGGTAYGGCCGATCTGAACAGCCTGAGCAGCAGCCAGTTCTCCAATCTTTCGTCTGGCCAGGTCCAGGCACTGACCAACACCCAGCTCGCCAACCTCGCCACCGACAACTTGAACGCGTTGGGCACGGCCCAGTTCGCGGC
>NZ_JBFUMO010001139.1:0-766 GCF_054049355.1 Roseateles sp. P5_E11
GAGCAAAACAGGCCGGTTAAGCTGATCTGTTTCCTGAGTCAATCCCCATTACTTTCAGCAGGCTTGCATGCGCGCGACCTCCCCTGTGATTCTTTGTGGCCTGGTGCTGGCCGTCCTGGCGGGCTGTGGGCGCAAGGACGATGCAGGCGGCGCGTCGGCCCCGGCGGGGGCGGCGAGCGCGCCGCCGGCGCAGAACGTCGGTGTCGTCAAGGTCAGGCAGGCCGACGTGCCGATCACCGTGGAGGCCAGCGGCACCGTCACCGCGCTGCAGAGCGTGGACCTGCGTGCGCAGACGAGCAGCATCGTCGCCCAGGTCCTCGTCAAGGACGGCCAGAACGTCAGGAAGGGTGACCTGCTGTTCCGCTTCGATGACCGCGGTGACCGCGCCGCGCTGGAGAAGGCGCGCGCCCAGCTGGCCCGCGACCGCGCCAGCCTCACCGACCTGGAGCGCCAGCTCAACCGCGCCAAGGAACTGAAGGCGCAGAACTTCATCGCCCAGAACGCGGTGGACACGGCCCAGGCCAACTTCGATGCCGGCCAGGCGTTGATCCGCAGTGACGAGGCCGCGATCCAGGCGACCCAGGTCACGCTGGGCTACAACGAGTTGCGCGCGCCCATCAGCGGGCGCGTCGGCATCGTCAGCGTCTACCCGGGCAGCCTGGTGCAGGCCAATGCGACGGCGCTGCCGCTGGTCAACATCGCGCAGCTGGACCCCATCGCCATCAGCTTCACGGTGCCTGAAACCCAGCTCGGCTCGCTGCTGAGC
>NZ_JBFUMO010001140.1:0-761 GCF_054049355.1 Roseateles sp. P5_E11
TCGAGGCCCAGGCCGACAACGTCGCCTTCCACAGCGCCGGCCGCGACCACCTGAAGGCCCAGCGCATCTCCGACCTGGAGGCCCAGCTCGACCCCAGCCGCTTCGTGCGCGTACACCGCTCCTTCATCATCAACCTCACGGCGCTGCAGGCTCTGGAGAAGACGGACAGCGACGCCCACGTCGCGCGCATGAGGAATGGCAAGCGCATTCCCGTCAGCCGCAGCGGCTACGACAGGCTGCGCGCGGTACTCTGACGCTCGGCGCGAAGGCTGCGGCGGGAAAACACGGAGCGTCATAGGCGGCATTGACATTAGGATAGCGCTATCCAAAGCCCTCAGATCCGCTCTCGCTCGCGCCCCATGACCCACCTTGCGCCCGAATCCCTCGTCTTCATGGGCGTCGCCGGCAGCGGTAAATCCGCGCTGGGCGCTGCCGTCGCTCATAGAGCCGGCCGTGTCTGGCTGGAGGGCGACGACTTCCACAGCGAGGCCAACCGCCGCAAGATGGCCCAGGGCCAGCCGCTGACCGACGATGACCGCGCCGGCTGGCTCGCCGCGCTGTGCGAGCAACTGCGTTGCCACCCGCTAGGCGCCATGGCCGCATGCTCAGCGCTCAAGCGCCGCTACCGTGACCAGCTCCGCCAAGCCTCACCGGGCTTGCGCTTCGCCTTCCTGGATGTCGACCGGGCCGAGGCCCGCCGTCGCATCGAGGCACGCGGCGGCCATTTCTTCTCCGTCAGCCTGGTCGACAGTCAGTTCGAG
>NZ_JBFUMO010001141.1:0-760 GCF_054049355.1 Roseateles sp. P5_E11
ACCTTCGGCACGGCCGGCTTCGTGCCGGGCGTGTACATGCCCGGCGTCAACACGCGCTGGAACGTCATCGGCTGCGAGAACACCGCCGGCTCCGTGGCCGCGAACGGCCAGCCCTGCGCTTACGGCTACATCCCCAACAACCAGCTCAACAACGGCACCGGCAGCGTGGTGGCGGGCACCAACACGTTCACCAAGGCGCAGTACGAAGAACTGATCCGCCAGACGCTGACCATGGCCCCGGCCGGCCAGTTCTACGGCGGCTCCAAGGACCGCCCGGCGACGCTGATCGACGGCTGGAACCAGCTCGACGTCGACAAGATGTTCCAGCTTGCCGGCATCCCGGTGCGTCTGGACTGCTTCCGCACCTGCACGGCCAGCGACGGCAAGGTCTACGACATGCCGATGACCAAGTTCACCGAGAAGTCCAAGGCCGCCTATCTGATGACGGACTTCGAGATCGACCGCGTGCCGTTCACGAACTGGGCCCTGCCCTTCGGTATGGAACTGGCAGGCAACTTCGGCGTGCGCGTGGTGCAGACCGACGTGACCGGCACCGGCTACCTGACCTTCCGCTCGGTGCGCAAAACCGCCGCTTTCGATATCAACAACCCGACGGCCCCCGCCGGCTTCGTGTCGAACACCTTCTCGCAGAACGCATCGGTCGAGGCCAAGTCGACCGACGTGATGCCCTCGCTGAACCTGGTGCTGTGGCCCGTTGTCGACAAAGTCGCGCTGCGCTACTCCCTCGGCAAGACGATCG
>NZ_JBFUMO010001142.1:0-759 GCF_054049355.1 Roseateles sp. P5_E11
TGGTCGTCGGGCTCGGACACGCCGTGCGTGCGGCCCTCGAAGGCCCATCGCGCCCACTGGCGCTGCATCGGCCGGAAGGCGGCGAAGATCTTGGCGAAAGGCTCCAGCGTGGCCTTGTCGTTGGTCTTGGCGCCGAGCGGGTAGTTGGCGTAATCGAAGTAGTCGATGCCGAAGGGCGAGACGCCGATGGAGCCGCTGCCCAGGATCTGATAGAGGTAGCGGGCATAGAGCTCGGCATTGCCGATCTCGGGCACGAACAAGGCGTTGTCGGGACGCTTGAACTTGGCCAGATTGGCGTTGAGCTTGGCCGACTCGGGGTTGTAGATATCGGGGCCGACGATGTCGATGGCGGGCGCGGCGGCCTTGTAGATGTCGATGACGTCGTAGGTCGGGCCGCCGCTGGCGAAGTTCTTGTTCCAGGGCTTGGGCGGCTGCTCCAGCGGGTCGCGCAGCGCGTTGTTGACATACATCGGCAGGTCGTAGACGGCGCGGCCGGCCTTGGCGATCTCGCCGATGTAGCGGGCCTTGGCCCAGGCGTGGAAGTACTCGTCGGCGTAGTCGCCGTAGACGGCGCGCCAGTTGCCCTTGGCCGCGCCCGGCACCGGCGCCTTCTTGCGCGCCAGCACGGCGGCTGGCACGTCGGCTTCGAAAGCGGCCTGTGCCGTCTTGCCGAAGTCGCGCACCAGGCCGAAGGTGCCAACCTCGTTTTCCACCTGCACCATCAGCACGGTGCGCTCGTTCTCGTCGATCTTCTTCAGG
>NZ_JBFUMO010001143.1:0-756 GCF_054049355.1 Roseateles sp. P5_E11
CATGACCGCCGAGATCACGTAGGCGCTGAGCTTGAACGCGACCGGGTCATAGCCGAGGAAGCGCACGCGACCTTCGGCGTCGCGGATGGCCTGCAGGATGCGGCCCCAGCGGCTTTTCGTCAGTGCCCGGGCGATCAGGTAGCAAGTAATCAGCGCCACGCCGCTGGCCACGCACAGGCCGACCTTCATGCCCGGCGTGTTCAGCGGCATGCCGGCCAGGCGCTTGAAGTCGGTGAAGCCATTGTTGCCGCCAAAACCCGTCTCGTTGCGGAAGAACAGCAGCATGGCCGCCACCGTCAGCGCCTGCGTGATGATGGAAAAATACACGCCCTGGATGCGCGAGCGGAAGGCGAAGTAGCCGAACACCGCCGCCAGCAGGCCGGGCACGGCCAACGCCAGGAAGATCTGGCCCACCAGCGAATCGCTGAGCGCCCAGTGCCAGGGCAGTTCCTTCCAGTTCAGGAAGACCATGAAGTCCGGCAGGTCCGACTGGTACTGCCCTTCGCGGCCAATCTGGCGCATCAAATACATGCCCATGCCATAGCCACCCAGGGCAAAGAAAAGCCCATGGCCCAGCGACAGGATGCCGCCGAAACCCCAGATGAGGTCCAAGGCCAGGGCACAAATGGCAAAGCAAAGAAACTTGCCGAGCAGGCCCACGTAGAACTCGCTCAAGTGCAGCGCGTGGCCGGGCGGGAAAGCGAGGTGCAGCAAGGGCACGAACAGCAGCACGAGGGCCACCGCGATGAGCAACGT
>NZ_JBFUMO010001144.1:0-742 GCF_054049355.1 Roseateles sp. P5_E11
CCGCCATGCAGAGCCAGGCCCGCATAGGCCGGCATTACCACACCCAGCCAGCCCAGCAGCACGGCGCTGATGCCCCAGACCAGGGGCTGACGCCCAGGCAGGCCACGTGCAAAGGACAGGCCCCAGTGGATGCCGCCGAGAAAGGCAATGACCAACCCGGCATACGCTGACATCCCGACGCTCACAAACGTGTGCTGATCGAGGTCACGGTCGCCGATCAGCCAGATCAGGGCGCATCCGAGCATGAAGGGAACGAGGCCGGCGTAGCCCAACCGATGCGCGAGCTCGCGGCGATCCACGCTCATCGGATTCAGGATTTGCTGGCCGGCGCGGCCAGGGCTTGCAGGCGCTTCTCCAACTCCACCGGACCGACGGCACCAGGGATGCGATTGCCGTCCTCCAGCAGGATGGCGGGCGTACCGTTCACATGGATCTTGCGCGACAGCGCGAGGTTGCGCTCGATGGCGGCGTCGTCGCAGGAAGCCGGTGCCTTGGCCGGCTGCTCGCCCTTGAGCATCCAGCCGAGCCAGGCATTGGCGTTGTCCTTGGCGCACCAGATCGCACGCGTCTTCTCGGGAGAGTCGCCGCCAAGGATGGGGATGAGGAAGGTATAGACCGTCACGTCCTTGAGCTCCTGCAGGCCCTTCTCGAAGCGCTTGCAGTAGCCGCAGTTGGGGTCGGCGAAGACGGCGATCCGGCGCTTGCCGCTGCCGTTCTTCCACACCAGCGCATCCTTGAATGG
>NZ_JBFUMO010001145.1:0-737 GCF_054049355.1 Roseateles sp. P5_E11
AGGCGATGCCGGCGTTGGAAACGAGGATGTCCAGGCCGCCAAAGCGCAGCGCCRTGGCTGACAGCAGCGCTTCCACTTCGGACTCGGACGTGATGTCACCGCGCACGGCGGCGACGTTGTCCTTGCCGCCGGCCTTCAGCAGGTTCTGGCGGGCTTCTTCCAGCGCCTCGGCGTCGATGTCGGTCAGCATCACGCAGGCGCCTTCCTGCAGCAGCTGGCGCGCCACCGCCTGGCCGATGCCACCGGCGCCGCCGGTGACCAAGGCCACGCGGCCGGCCAGGCTCTTGGGCTTGGGCATGCGCTGCAGCTTGGCTTCTTCAAGCAGCCAGTACTCGATATCAAAGGCTTCCTGCTCGGGCAGGCCGACGTATTTGTCGACGCCGTTCGCACCGCGCATCACGTTGATGGCGTTGACGTAGAACTCGCCGGCGATGCGGGCCGTGGCCTTGTCCTTGGCGAAGGACAGCATGCCCACGCCGGGGATCAGGTAGATGATGGGGTTGGCATCGCGCACGGCCGGGCTGTTGGCGCGCTTGCAGCGCTCGTAATAGGCCACGTAGTCGGCGCGGTAGTCTTCCAGCGCCTTGTCCAGGCCGGCCAGCAGCGCGTCGACGTCGGGCTGGGTCGGGTCGAAGTCCAGCACCAGCGGGCGGATCTTGGTGCGCAGGAAGTGGTCGGGGCAGGACGTGCCCAGAGCGGCCAGGGCGGCCAGGTCCTTGCTGTCGACGAACTCCAGC
>NZ_JBFUMO010001146.1:0-736 GCF_054049355.1 Roseateles sp. P5_E11
GGCCGGCGGCAGTGGCCAAGGCGGTTGTCGCCGTGCCGCTGCCCAAGGTGGCGCCACCGGCGCCGGTGGCGGTGGCGGTGCCCAAGGTTGTCGCGCCGGTCGCGGTGGTCGCGGCGCCCGTGGTGGCCGAGCCGGCCGCCCCCAGGCTCAGCGACCGACTGCGCCCGCGCCCGGTCGAAGTCGAGGCGCAGGCCGATGACGACATGGATGGCCCGCCGCCCGACGATGCGCCGCCGCCGTGGATGGAAGCCGATGACGCGCCCGTGTCGACCGCCGCCGCCCGCGAGCCCGAGGCGCCGCGCCGCGCCGAACTGCGCGAGACACCCGAAGGCGCGCAATGGGCCGAGCGCATCGCGGCCCTCAACCTGGTCGGCATGACGGGTGAGTTGGCCCGTCAGGCTCAGGCTCTGGGCTGCAAGACCGCTGAGGGCCGTGAGGTCTGGACGCTGCGCGTCGAGCGTGAATCGCTGCGCGCGCCGGCCCTGGTTGCCAAGCTCGAGTCGGCCCTCGAGGCCAGGCTCGACATCGAGGCCGGCGTGGCCGAAGACTCCATTGCCCTGCGCACGGTCGCCCGTGCCGAGGCCCAGCAGCGCGCGGCCGAGGATCTGGCCGCCCAGCATCCGATGACGCGCACACTGCTCTCCCAATTTCCGTCGGCGCGCATCCTGCCGGGCTCCGTGCAGCCGCTGACTCTCACTCCATAGACAAGGACACGATCATGATGAAAGGCCAACTC
>NZ_JBFUMO010001147.1:0-731 GCF_054049355.1 Roseateles sp. P5_E11
GTTGTAGGCCAGGTCGACCTTGCCGGTCTTTTCGGTGCTCTCGGTGTCGAAGGAGCGGATGACCAGCAACTGCGTGTTGTTGGTGTACTGCGCGCGCTGGGCGGCCGTGTAGGCCGGCACCGAGACCGGGTTGGTCGCCGAGGCCGGGAAGGCGGCCAATGGCGCGGCCGGGTTCAGCGTGGAATAGAGCGGGAAGTTGAGTTGCTCGTTGTTGTTGCCATTGGGCAGCGTGAACGACCAGATGCCATTGGGCTGCAGCGCGAAGTTGCCGATGCCGTACACATAGCTGACGGAGGCGCGGCGGTCATAGCGCATCGCGGTGGACTTGGTCGAGCCGCCCATCGCCTGCACGCTGAGGCGGTCGCTCTTGTATTCGCCGCCCAGGATCAGCGTCTTCGAATCGGTGTCGATGCTGCTGAAGATGGTGTCCGTGCCAAAGGAGCCGTTGTTGGTCGAATAGCTCGTCAGGTGATGCGAGGAATCGACCGTGTAGCCCGGCAGCACGTTGGTCGTCGTGCCGAGCACCAGCGGCGCATTGTTGGCGCGGAAGGAGTACGAGTTGGGCAGCAGCGAGGCAACCGCACTCTGGCCCGCCGTCAGCGAGCGGACGTTGGTGGTCGTGTTGTCGGTGAAGGTGCCAGCGGGGTTGAAGGCCGTGTTGCTGCCCACGCCGAGGAAGCCGACGATGTCGTCGACATGGCGCTTGTTGAGGCTGAGCTTGCTGTAGACGG
>NZ_JBFUMO010001148.1:0-727 GCF_054049355.1 Roseateles sp. P5_E11
TTCGTCTCTCCACCTAGCGATGTGGTGTCGCGCAAAAGAGTGGAATAACGAAATGATGACAAAGCCTACAAGCCGTAAGTCTCGGACGTTCAAGAAGGTAGCCGTCGGGGTGTCCGCGCTGCTCTTGTCGGTCGCGATCCACGCGCAGTCACGGGACTTCAACATCCCTGCCGGCGAGCTGAAGTCGGTCCTCGAAGCCTACATGGCCGAGACCAAGCAGCAGATCGTCTACAACGCAGCTGACCTGAAAGGGCGCACCAGCAAAGGCGTGCAGGGCTCTATGACGGCTGAGAAGGCGCTGGAGCTTCTTCTGGAGGGAACGAATCTCAAGCTTCGACGAGACAGCAGCGGAGCAGTGGTCGTTTTTTTCAGTGAAGGAGGCGCCCCCGCCGCCTCCGACGAAGTAAATACGCTGGAGCGGGTTGAGGTCTTCGCGCAGTTGTCGCACCTGGGAGACCGCAGTCGGACGGGCACGCGAATGGACGCTGATCCCATGAGCGTCCCGCTTTCGGTGACGTCCATTGACAAGGATCTGCTTGCACAACAGCAGGTGCGCAACCTGTCCGACGCCCTGGCCAACGTGGCGGGGGTGATAGATGTCTCAGGCAACAACGCCTTCGTGATGCGCGGGTTCGCCGCGGGCACGATGCGCAATGGGAACCTCCAGCTCGTCAGCGACGGCTCGGATGTTCCGCTCATCTCGCTGTCGAAGATTGAAGTCGTGAAG
>NZ_JBFUMO010001149.1:0-726 GCF_054049355.1 Roseateles sp. P5_E11
GAAGTACAGGTCGCCGCGCTTTTCGCCGTGGTATTCGAAGATGCTGGTCTCGACGATGGAGTCCACCGGGCAGCTTTCCTCGCAGAAGCCGCAGAAGATGCACTTGGTCAGGTCGATGTCGTAGCGCGTCGTGCGGCGGCTGCCGTCGGCGCGCACGTCGCTCTCGATGGTGATGGCCATCGCGGGGCAGACGGCCTCGCAGAGCTTGCAGGCGATGCAGCGCTCTTCACCGTTCTCGTAGCGGCGCAGCGCGTGCAGGCCGCGGAAACGCGGGGAGAGAGGCGTCTTCTCTTCCGGGAACTGGATGGTGATGTTGCGCGAGAGGAAATGCCTCCCGGTGAGCTTCATCCCCTTGAGCAGTTCCCAGAGGAAGAAGGTCTTCGCGAAATTCGTGATTGCAGTCATGGGCGCCGCCTCACTTCCAGATGTTGAACGGTGTCTGCATCCAGGCACCGACAACGACCAGCCAGATCAGCGTGATGGGAATGAAGATCTTCCAGCCCAGACGCATGATCTGGTCGTAGCGGAAGCGCGGGAACGTGGCGCGCACCCACAGGAACGTCGTG
Source organism: Roseateles sp. P5_E11 (assembly GCF_054049355.1). NCBI lineage: Bacteria > Pseudomonadati > Pseudomonadota > Betaproteobacteria > Burkholderiales > Sphaerotilaceae > Roseateles > Roseateles sp. P5_E11. Next base: position 567 of record NZ_JBFUMO010001149.1, read on the forward strand.
ACGACGAAGAAGGTCTTGCCGAACAGCCAGGCCCAATTCCAGAACGCCATCGTGTGCTGGATGAAGGTCGGCGTTTCCATGCCGAACAGGCTCCAGGAGATCGGCGCGCTCCAGCCGCCCAGGAACATGAGGACGGCCAGGGCCGACACCAGGATCATGT
>NZ_JBFUMO010001150.1:0-722 GCF_054049355.1 Roseateles sp. P5_E11
ACCTTCTCCAACGCCTCGACCTGGTGATACCAGAGCGGCGGGATGTAGAGCGCATCGCCCGGCGCCAGGTCAGCAACCTGTGCGGACGCCAGCGCCTCGCGATAGCGCGGGTAGCGCTCGAAATCCGGCGACTTGGGATGCACGACCRAGATCGGCGCGCCCGACGGCGTGTGCTCCAGCGGGCCGATGTAGAGATTGCCCACCTGCCCCGGCGCGAACAGCGTGAAGCGCCGGCGCCCGGCCACCACACAGGCGAGGTTGTAGGGGTGGTCGTGATGCGCCGGCACCGTCAGCGCATTGCCCAGCCAGAAGTTGGGAATGACACCGGGCAGCGCCTGCAGCCTGTTCTCGTCCAGGAAGCCCGGGATGACGTCGCTGACCTTGGCGCATTGCGCCGCAATGGAGGGCGCACCTTCGACCGGCAGATAGGCCGCGAGGTTCGCCATGAACTCGGGCAGCGTCATGCGCGCCTTGACGAAGGCGAAGTCGGTCAGGCTGTCGTTGTAGCCCATGACGCCACGCGCCGCGGCGCGCGTCTTGGTGGCCATGACCTCCACGCCGCGGTCAAAGCGGCGCAGGTAGTCGCAGATGCCGAAAGCCGTCTCGCGCCCGGCCTGCACGGCTGACCAGCCCGCCACCAAGCCCTTCAGCAGCACGGGCTCGACCCGCTGCTCCAGGCGCTCCTTGAGCTGCGGCTCGTCGGCCGCAGACCAGCTTTCAAC
>NZ_JBFUMO010001151.1:0-713 GCF_054049355.1 Roseateles sp. P5_E11
CCCCTATTGCGTCCCATCGTGGGTTGCGTAGCCCAGAGAGAAAGTTTCTCGTCCAGGCCATCCACCCAGCGATCAGCCTCAGCGAGGCTGTCTTCGGCGATGTAGCCCCAGATCTCGAGGATGTCGGCCTCTGCCAACGGCCGCCGAGTGACGCGCGCCATCTACTCCGCCGTCGACTTGGTCGTGCGGCGGGCACGGGCTTTCGCCTTCACGGCGGTAGCGTCCCATTGCTCGCTGGGACCACTGTCGAGGCCCTTGCGAACCTCGCGGCGCAGTTCATCAAACTTGACCTGCCGAAGGCGGTCCTGCTCGTCCATCAGCCGAAGTGCCTCGCGCACGACCTCGCTGGCTGATGAGTACATGCCCGAGTCGACCTTCGCGCGGACAAGTTCCTCAAGCTGCGGTGTGAGGTTCACGTTCATGCCCATGACTTGGTCCTCTCAGAGAAGGGAGGAATTTATCAGAAAGTGTCAAAGATTGACATCGCGCTTGCAGTGACGCTGCGCACAGGTGAGTGCGGAATCAGCCGCCGGGCTTGTTTGCACGAGCGACCGAAACAAGCAGCTTTGGCCGCCGCTCAGGCAGCGGCTTGCGCGTCGGCCTTCAGCCCAAACTGCATCGCCGCCAACTTCGCATACAGCCCGCCGCGCGCTACCAGCTCATCATGCCGGCCGATGTCGACGATGCRCCCGGCGTCCAGCACGACGATGCGA
>NZ_JBFUMO010001152.1:0-701 GCF_054049355.1 Roseateles sp. P5_E11
CCCCCAGGCCCACCTTCCAGACGCGCTGCCAGATGGCCGCGTCGACCGTGTCCACATAGACGCCCGAGCCGATGATCCAGCTCCAGGGCGTGAAGCCCTTGACGTAGGACACCTTGGGCCCCCCAGGCCCACCTTCCAGACGCGCTGCCAGATGGCCGCGTCGACCRTGTCCACATAGACGCCCGAGCCGATGATCCAGCTCCAGGGCGTGAAGCCCTTGACGTAGGACACCTTGGGCACGGGCTGCTCGCTGCCCGGCTTGGGCCACATATAGGGCAGGAAGCCTGCGCCGCTGGCCTTGACGATGTCGACCATCGCGACGAAGAGCGGCTTGCCGGTCGGGTCCTTGCTGTTGTTCAGCGTCTTGCCCTCCAGCTCCGGCTTCATGGGATGCATGACCATGATCGGGCTCATGTCGTTGACCCAGAAGTACTCGTTGCCGCTGTAGCGCAGTCCCCGCAGGGCGGCGAGGGCCGACTTCTTGGCGTCCTCGTCGGACAGCTTGCCTGTCGCAACCTGGGCGTGGAAATGCGAGACGACGCCATGCGCCGCCTCGACCGCCTGGCGCACCGCCTGCTGGCGCTCGTTCAGGATCAATTCCCGCTCCGAGAACAGCAGGATGGCCGCAACCAGCAGCACGCCAAGAACAGCGCCGAAGGTCTGCAGGGCCAGGCGGCGGGAAACTCTGAGCGACTCGAGCT
>NZ_JBFUMO010001153.1:0-700 GCF_054049355.1 Roseateles sp. P5_E11
ACATGCGCCGTGAAGGCTATGAGCTGGCCGTCTCCAAGCCGCGCGTGATGTTCAAGGACGTCGACGGCGAGAAGCAGGAGCCGATGGAGCTGGTGACAGCCGACGTGGAAGAAATCCACCAGGGCGGCGTCATGCAGGCGCTGGGCCTGCGCAAGGGCGAAATGCTCAACATGGAGCCGGACGGCCATGGCCGCGTGCGCCTGGAGTACCGCATCCCGGCCCGTGGCCTGATCGGCTTCAGCAACGAGTTCATGAACCTGACCCGCGGCTCGGGCCTGATCTCGTCGATCTTCGACGGCTACGAGGCCCACAAGGGTGACATCGGCGGCCGCAAGAACGGCGTACTGATCTCCATGGACGACGGCGAAATCTTCACCTACGCCCTGGGCAAGCTGGACGATCGCGGCCGCATGTTCGTCAAGCCCAACGACCCGGTCTACGAAGGCATGATCGTTGGCATCCACAACCGCGACAACGACCTGGTCGTCAACGCGACCCGCACCAAGCAGCTGACCAACTTCCGCGTCTCCGGCAAGGAAGATGCGATCAAGGTCACGCCGCCGATCGAGCTGACGCTGGAGTACGGCGTCGACTTCATCGACGACGACGAACTGGTCGAGATCACGCCCAAGAGCGTGCGGGTTCGCAAACGCTTCTTGTCCGAGAACGAGCGAAAGCGTGCTCAGCGGAGCTGACACGC
>NZ_JBFUMO010001154.1:0-700 GCF_054049355.1 Roseateles sp. P5_E11
GCATGGCGGCGTGCGAGCCCTTGCCGCGCAAGGTGATCTTGAACTCGTTGCTGCTGGCGAACACCGGGCCACTCTTCAGCGCGAACTGGCCGGCCTGCATGCCGGGCCAGTTGTGGGCGCCGAACATGGCCTCCATCGGGAACTTATCGAACAGGCCGTCCTTGATCATCTCGCGCGCGCCGCCGCCACCTTCCTCGGCAGGCTGGAAGACGAGGTAGACGGTGCCGTCGAAGTTGCGGTTCGTCGCCAGGTGCTTGGCGGCGGCCAGCAACATGGCAGTGTGGCCGTCATGGCCGCAGGCGTGCATGCGGCCCAGGTAGGAGCTGGCGTGGGGGAATTCGTTGCGCTCCGTCATCGGCAGCGCGTCGATGTCGGCGCGCAGGCCGACGGCGCGGTTGGACGTGCCGTTCTTGACGATGCCGACCACGCCGGTCTTGCCCAAGCCCCGGTGCACGGGGATGCCCCAGTCGGTCAGCGCCTGGGCGATGACGTCCGCGGTGCGCTGCTCGTGGAAGCAGAGTTCAGGGTGCTTGTGCAGGTCACGGCGGATGGCCGTGATGGCCGGCGCGTCGGCCAGGATGGTGTCGATGAGCTTCATGAGAGGGTGACTTCAGGCTCTGTAGAGGCCTGAGTTTAGGATCGGGGCCTGTTACCAGGGCAAAGGTCGGGTGCGTTGCCACTCAAAAGCCTGCGAGCAAGG
>NZ_JBFUMO010001155.1:0-698 GCF_054049355.1 Roseateles sp. P5_E11
ACACCGAAGGCAAGGGCGAAAAGCAGCCCGTCGCCGACAACAAGACGACCGAAGGCCGCGCCAAGAACCGCCGCACCGAGATCGAAGTCGTCGGTACGCGCAACAAGTAAGCTCAGCGCCCTCGGGCGCTTTGCGCAAAGCCCCGCACGGTCCGCCGTCGGGGCTTTTCTACTTTCTGGATGTCATGACGATCAACGCCGATCCGCAAGAGCTCGCCAAATTCGGCGAACTGGCCCACCGCTGGTGGGACCCCGAGAGCGACTTCAAACCGCTGCACGAGATCAACCCGCTGCGCCTGGGATGGATTCAGCAGCTCTGCCCTTTGGCAGGCAAGCGTGTGCTGGACGTCGGTTGTGGCGGCGGCATTCTGAGCGATTCCATGGCACGTGCCGGCGCCCAGGTGCTGGGCATCGACCTGTCGACCAAGCCGCTGCGCGTCGCAGAACTGCACGCCATGGAGGCGGGGACCGAAGGCGTGGAATACCGCGAAATCGCTGTCGAAGCGTTGGCCACTGAACAACCGGCCAGCTTCGACGTGGTTACCTGCATGGAGATGTTGGAGCATGTGCCCGACCCGGCCTCGGTCGTGCGGGCGCTGGCGACGCTGGTCAAGCCCGGCGGCTGGGTCTTCCTGTCAMCGCTCAATCGCAACGCCAAGTCGTTTTTGCTCGCCATCGTTGGTGCGGAGTACGTACTGC
>NZ_JBFUMO010001156.1:0-698 GCF_054049355.1 Roseateles sp. P5_E11
GGGCTGATCCGCCTGGCCGTTGGCCTCGAGCATGTAGACGACATCACTGACGATCTGCTGCGTGGCCTTTCCACTTTGAAAATCCGATGAGCTCCACTTTCGACAAGGTCCGCACGCGCATCGCACCGTCGCCGACCGGCTTTCTGCACCTGGGCACGGCCCGCACCGCCCTTTTTTCCTGGGCCTATGCCCGGCACCACGGCGGCGAGTTCGTGCTGCGCATCGAGGACACGGATGTGGCCCGCTCCACGCAGGACTCGGTCGACCAGATCATTGCGGCGATGAACTGGCTCGGCCTGAACTACGACGAGGGTCCGATCTACCAGATGCAGCGCCTGGACCGCTATCAGGCCGTCGTCGAACAGTTGATCAGCGAGGGCAAGGCCTACCGCTGCTATGCGACGCCCGAGGAACTGGACGCGATGAAGGAGGCCCAGCACGCCCGCGGCGAGAAGAAGCTCTACGACCGCCGCTGGCGCCCCGAGCCGGGCAAGGTGCTGCCCGCCCCGCCGGAGGGTGTGAAGCCCGTCATCCGCTTCGCCAACCCCGTCGATGGCGACGTGACCTGGAACGACCTGGTCAAGGGGCCGATCACGATCAACAACCGCGAGATCGACGACCTCATCATCGTGCGCACCGACGGTGTGCCGACCTACAACTTCGCCGTCGTCGTCGATGACTGGGACATGCGCATCAGC
>NZ_JBFUMO010001157.1:0-693 GCF_054049355.1 Roseateles sp. P5_E11
CAGGGGCTTCACCATGGGCTTGGGCCTTGATCTCTACTCGTCGAACAAGCCCATCGTCGTGCACCTGGACCTGGGCAAGCGCAACAACGGCTGCAACGTCAGGCTGAGCACCTTGGTGTGGGCCCCATTGCCGGGGTTGCTCAGCTACGGCGTGCCGCTTGACAACTTCGCGGTGACCGATGCCTGCGGCCTGTCGGGCGTCACCACGGCGTCGCTTGACGACGACGTGCGCAAGCTGCCGAACCCTTTTGACAGCACGGGCGCCCCCGTCAACGCCGCCGCGTTCAAGGCGGCCCTGGACAAGATGGCGGCCTCGCGCGCCTCGGCTGCGACGCTGCTGCAGTCCTCCAACGTCGTGCGCACGCGCTTCTGGTTGATGGACGCGAACGTGGACAAGAAAACCGCGGGCATCTACGCGTCCGACTTGACCATCAAGGGCGCCATCACCATCCAGTAACCCAGGCCGCGAGCGGCGTTGCGTGTCAGCGACCGGCCCCGTGTTGATCGGGGCGGTGACACCAGCATCGCGAGGGGCGGCCTCGGCATTCGGTGCCGGGGCACGCGGCAGCGCTGAAGCCAGCTGCCGCCGGACACATCGAAGGAATACGGAGACACCATGAAAAAACAGTTCCGCACCACGGCCATCCATCGCGGCATGGTCCACATGATGCTGCTGACCGTCGGCAGCGCCGC
>NZ_JBFUMO010001158.1:0-691 GCF_054049355.1 Roseateles sp. P5_E11
CAGCTGACTAGTGCGGCTTCTTGGGCTTCTCGAAGCTCTTGGGCCGATAGACGTTGCCGTCCCACTCGCCGTCCGTGCGACTGTCGCGCGCATCGTGCAGGGCCGACTCGCGGGCGCGGCGGATGACGCGCTCGGCCTCCAGCGCGGCGGCTCTGGTCTGGCGCTGGCGGCGGCGCCAACCGGTCAGGCGGGCGATCTGCAACTCCACCCACGATGCCAGGGCGGCCACGCCGGCATCCACCCGCGCCTGCAGCCGGTAGGGCAGGGCCATGTGGACCGCCATCGCGATGCAGACGGCAAGGCCGGTGGCTGCGAGCAGGGTCTGGAGCATGGCCTGAAGTTAACCTAAACCGACGCTTGCGGCCACCTGCAACCACCCGCGTTGGGGGGATGGTTACGCTTTCTGGTCGGCGTCTTGGCGCAGAGCCCACAACGCCAGCATGGCGTCAGGAATCTTGCGGCTGGCTTCGTCGCGCTCGGCAGCCGAGCCTTCGGCCAGCGCGCCATCCTCACCGCCCAGGGCGGCGATGGGCGCGAGCAGCTCGGCCGTTCCGGCACCGTCGAACAACGGCCCCCAGGCCTCGGGCGCCAGGTCCACGGCCATCAGGAAGCCGGCAGCCCAGTCTTCGGCGTCGGCGTACTCGGTGTCTTCACCTTCGCTGTCCCCCTCCAGTGAGGCAAAGCTGAAGAT
>NZ_JBFUMO010001159.1:0-689 GCF_054049355.1 Roseateles sp. P5_E11
CTGTAGTAGTCGTTGAGGTTGTCCAAGCCCACGACCTGGTCACCACGTGCCAGAAGGATCTGGCAGACATGCATGCCGATGAAGCCGGCAGCGCCGGTGACGAGAACTTTCAAGACCAATCCTCCAAAAAAGCCAACGCCGATTGTCGTGCAGCGCACAGCAGGGCGCGATCATTGCCCCACCCCCGAGACAAGGTCGCTCGAGTTGGCCCGGGCCTTGCCAGCGAGCGCCCGCGCGACCGAAGAGGGACGCTCCCGGTTCAGTGGCGCCGGAACAGACCGGCGACTCCCGGCTTGGTGAGCAGCGGCACGCGATAGTTGCTCATGAATGTCTTCAGGCTCTTCAGGTGCATACGCGCCGAGCGGCTGAAGACGTCTACGCTGGCTCGCTGATGATCGTGCACCAGCACCGCGCCGGYGCAGCAAACCACCTGATGACCCGACTTCCAGACGCGGGCACACAGGTCCACGTCCTCCATGTACAGGAAGTAGCTTTCGTCCATGCCACCGATGGAACGGAAAAGATCTGTACGAATGACGAAGCCCGTACCCATCACCCAGTCGGCGTGAAAGGGCGCGCCGCTGGCCCAGGCGTCCATCATCATGTGCGAGGCGACCGACTTGCGAATGAAGGGCAGGTTCCCCAGACGGGATCGCCGGCCGATGATGTCCATCAGGCTGTAGAAGCGC
>NZ_JBFUMO010001160.1:0-683 GCF_054049355.1 Roseateles sp. P5_E11
ATTCTCGCGTTCGTTGCCGATCTCGAGCACCAGCACGCCGTCGTCGTTCAGCGCAGCGGGCGCGGCGCGCAGCAGCTCGCGGATGAAGTCCATGCCGTCGCTGCCGCCGGCCAGCGCCAGTTCGGGCTCGGCGCGGTATTCGGCGGGCAGGGCGGCCATGCTGGTGCTGTTCACGTAGGGCGGGTTGCAGAGGATGAGGTCATAGGTGCCTTCGGCACCGGCCAGGCCGTCGCCTTGCAGCAGGCGTACGCGCAGCGCCAGGTTGTGGCGCTCCACGTTCAATTTCGCCACGGCGAGTGCATTGACGTCGATGTCCAGCGCGTCCACCTCGACCTCCGGCCAGGCCATCGCTGCCAGCACGGCCAGGCTGCCGTTGCCGGTGCACAGGTCCAGCACGCGGCGGCTGTCGGGATGTAGCCAGGGGTCGATGCTGGCGTCGGCAATCAGCTCGGCAATGAAGCTGCGCGGCACGATAGCGCGCTCGTCGATGGTGAAGGGCACGCCTTGCAGCCAGGCCTCGCCGGTCAGATAGGCAGCGGGCTTGCGCGTTGCAATGCGTTGGTCGACGAGTTCGGTGATGCTGGCTAGGTCGGCCTCGTTCAGCTCACGCTCGGCGTGTTCGTCCAGCGCGTCCAGCGGCAGTCCCAGGCGCCACAGCGCCAGCCACGCGGCCTCRTCAAAGG
>NZ_JBFUMO010001161.1:0-681 GCF_054049355.1 Roseateles sp. P5_E11
GGAGAAGGTGGCCCGCTCGGTGCTCGAGAAGGCCGGCCTGACCGAGGCCGACCTCGACTGGCTGATCCCGCACCAGGCCAATATCCGCATCATGCAGGGCACGGCCAAGAAGCTGAAGCTGGACCTGAACAAGCTCATCGCCACCGTCGACGAGCACGGCAATACGTCGGCCGCTTCCGTGCCGCTGGCGCTGGACGTCGCGGTGCGCAATGGTCGCATCCAGCGTGGCGACACCCTCATGCTGGAAGGGGTCGGCGGCGGTTTCACCTGGGGCGCCGCCCTGCTGAAGTACTAGCCGTCCAGATGCTGCCGCATCGGCACCTCTGACTGCTACTGATTTGGAATTGTTCTCATGACCGCACCTTTCGCCGTTGTCTTTCCCGGCCAGGGCTCGCAGGCCGTCGGCATGCTCGACGCCTGGGGCGACCACCTGGAAGTCCGCCGCACACTGGAAGAGGCCTCGTCCGCCCTCGGCGAGGACATCGGTGCGCTCATCCATGCCGGTCCCAAAGAGCAGCTGGACCTGACCACCAACACCCAACCCGTCATGCTGACGGCCGGCATCGCCTGCTGGCGCGCTTTCGTCGCCGAGACGGGTGCGGTGCCCGTCGCTGCGGCTGGTCATTCGCTGGGTGAGTACACGGCGCTGGTGGCTGCCGGCGCGCTGAGCCTGGCCGATGC
>NZ_JBFUMO010001162.1:0-676 GCF_054049355.1 Roseateles sp. P5_E11
GCTCGCGGCTCAACGCCGCGAGCATCGCCGTCCCCGCGGGGGCTGAGGCCGGACACATCGCGCCCGGTGGGCGGGATGTGCCTGCCGAAGGGCTGCGGCGCAAGGCGCAGCGCGGTCTGCAAGACCGGCCAAGGTACGCCTTGGACGAGGGGCTCCATCTCACAGGATTCTTCTCGTCTTGATGACTTCGGCGTAATAGCGCGCCGACAGCTTGGGCGTGCGGACCTGCGTCTTGAAGTCGCAATGCACGATGCCGAAACGGCGCTGGTAGCCGTCTTCCCACTCGTAGTTGTCGATGAAGGACCACAGGAAGTAGCCCTTCAGCGGCACGCCGKCGSCGATGRCGCGGTGGGCYTCGCGCAGGTGGCTGCGCAGGWAGTCGCGGCGGTGCAGGTCCAGCACCTCGCCGTTGACGACCGGCTCCTCGTCGTAGCCGCAGCCGTTCTCGGTGATGTAGAGCGCCTGGTGGCCGTACACCTCATGGCTGAAACGCGTGCCCCAGTAGATGGACTGAGGCACCAGGCGCAGCCAGGTGCTGTCGGCGCGCGGGTAGTTGACGGGGTGGGGCAGGGCCTCGTAGGCGGCGCCGTTCTTGCCGGCGCGCACATAGGTGCCGCTGTAGATGTTCAGGCCCAGGAAGTCGGTCGGCAGGCTGATGAGGTCGAAGTCGCCGGGC
>NZ_JBFUMO010001163.1:0-671 GCF_054049355.1 Roseateles sp. P5_E11
TCCGGCCGCATCGCCTACACCTTCGGCCTCGAAGGGCCGGCCGTCACCCTCGACACGGCCTGCTCGTCGTCGCTGACCGCGCTGCACCTCGCCGTGACCGCCCTCCGGCAGGGCGAATGCACCATGGCCCTCGCCGCCGGTGTGACCGTCCTCGCCACACCCGACGTCTTCATCGGCTTCAKCCGACAGCGCGGCCTGTCGCCGGACGGSCGGTGCAAGGCGTTCGCSGCSKCSGCCGACGGCACCGGCTGGGCCGARGGCGCGGGCGTGCTCCTCGTGGAGCGCCTCTCGGACGCCCGCCGCAACGGCCACCGGGTCCTGGCCGTGGTGCGCGGTTCCGCGRTCAACCAGGACGGCGCCTCCAACGGRCTCACCGCGCCGAGCGCGCCCGCCCAGGCGCGCGTCATCGAGGCCGCGCTCCGGGACGCCCGGCTCRCACCCGACCAGATCGACGCCGTCGAGRCCCACGGSACCGGCACSAAGCTCGGCGAYCCSATCGAGGCCGGCGCGCTGCTCGCCACCTACGGCCGGAACCGCCCGCAGGACCGGCCGCTGTGGATCGGCTCGSTSAAGTCCAACATCGGCCACGCGCAGGCCGCCGCAGGCATCGGCGGCGTCATCAAGACCGTCCAGGCCATGCGGCACGGACTGCTGCCGCGGACCCTGCACGC
>NZ_JBFUMO010001164.1:0-662 GCF_054049355.1 Roseateles sp. P5_E11
CGCAGAACCAGGGCGCCTGGTTCTTCGTGCAGCACTATGTGCACGAGAACATGAGCGAAGGCCAGAAGCTCGGCTATGCCGGCCGCCCGGCCAGCGCCAGCCCCGCCTGCGGCTATGCCCACCTGCACCAGGAGCAGCAGAAGGCGCTGCTGGATCAGGCGTTTGCCAAGCTCAAGGGCTTCATCCTCACCAAATAAGGACCGCAATGCGCAGCGCCCCGATCGGCGCTGCGCTTGCTCGCGCCTGCACCATCACACCGAATAAAGAACACGGAGCCTCCCACCATGGCCATCGTTGACGTCCAAGTTCCCCAGTTTTCCGAATCCGTTTCCGAGGGCACGCTGCTGACCTGGAAGAAGAAGCCCGGCGAAGCTGTCACCATCGACGAAACCCTCGTCGAGATCGAGACCGACAAGGTCGTGCTCGAAGTGCCCGCACCTGCCTCCGGCGTGCTGGCCGAAGTCCTGGTGGCTGACGGCAGCACCGTCGTCAGCCAGCAACTGCTCGCCAAGATCGACACCGAAGGCAAGGCCGGCGCTGCTGCAGCCGCACCTGCCGCTGCTGCTGCCGCACCTGTGGCCGCCGCTGCTCCTGCTGCCGCCAACAAGGGCGATGTGGCCATGCCCGCCGCCGCCAAGATCCTGGCCGAGAAGGGCCTGCAA
>NZ_JBFUMO010001165.1:0-661 GCF_054049355.1 Roseateles sp. P5_E11
CATCTACGCCGAGCTGAACCTGCCGGTCATCAAGAACTTGGAACTGAATGCTGCCGTTCGTGGCGACCGCTACAGCGGCGCCAAGGGTGAGTCGCGTGATGGTTCCTTCAGCTCGCCCAATCTGTCGTCCACCAGCCCCAAGTTCAGCCTGCGCTGGACGCCGATGAAGGAACTGCTGGTGCGTGCCTCGGTGGGCAAGGGCTTCCGCGCTCCCGCGCTGGACAACCTGTATGCACCTTCGGCCGGCACCAACACGGGCGGCAATTTCACCGATCCGTACTACAACACCCTCAAGGGCTGCGCGCAGTTCCCCGATCCCAACTACTGCGACACGCAGCTGACGGTGATCAACAACAGCAACCGCAACCTCAAGCCTGAGAAGTCCAAGACCGCCACGATCGGCATGGTCTTTGAGCCGATCAAGGATCTGTCGATGGAAGTGGGTTACTTCGACATCAAGATCACGGACGGCATCAAGGCACTCAGCGGCGACGACATCCTGAAGGACTGGTTCTCCCACCAGACCGGCGCTACGACCAGCACCTCGGTCTACTCCAGCCGTTTGGTCAAGAACGCCCAGGGCTATCTCGACCACGTCGAGGCTTCGCTGGAGAACGTCGGCCAGGCCAAGGTCTCGGGCTTCGACCTCTCGGCCAAGTAC
>NZ_JBFUMO010001166.1:0-654 GCF_054049355.1 Roseateles sp. P5_E11
GGCCTGCAGCACACGCGGGCTGCCCTCCACCAGCAGCACGCGCGCCTGTCGTGGGTCGATGCGGCGGAATTCACCGGGCAGGGTGTGGCGGGCGATCTCGGCGAAGGTGCCGGCCAGTTCGACCCCGGTCGGCCCGCCGCCGACAACGACGAACTGCAGCAGGGCGGCGCGCTGGGCGGGATCGTCCTCGCCATTTGCTTCACGTTCGGCAGCCTCGAAGGCCAGCAGCACGCGGCGGCGAATCTCGAAGGCGTCGCTCAGCGTCTTCAGCCCCGGCGCGTGCTCGGCCCAGTCATCGCGGCCGAAATAGCTGTGCGTGGCGCCAGCGGCGACGATGAGGTGGTCCCAGCGCAGCGTGGCGCCATCCTTCAGCGTGGCGGTTCGCGCGGTGGCGTCGATGGCTACGATCTCGCCCATCAGCGTCGTCACATTGCGCTGGCCGCGGAAGAGGTGGCGGATGGGCGCCGCAATCGACGGCGCCGACAGGCCCGCCGTGGCCACCTGGTAGAGCAGGGGCTGGAAGAGGTGATGGTTGGTCTTGTCGACGAGGGTGATGTCGACGTCGGTGGTGCGCAGCGCGCGCGCCGCCTCCAGGCCGCCGAAGCCGCAGCCAATGATCAGGACTTGAGGACGCATGGACAGCCATCCTACGCT
>NZ_JBFUMO010001167.1:0-653 GCF_054049355.1 Roseateles sp. P5_E11
TGTCTGAGGGCTGCGGCCTGTCGGTATCGGCGCGCCTGGGCCAATTGGAGAACGTCGAGCGCAACCGTGACAAGTCGCTCGGCATCTCGGTCTACCTCGGCCAGCGCCGCGGCAATGCCAGCACGTCGGACTTCTCGCCACAGGCTATCCGCGACACAGTGCGTGCGGCTTACGATATTGCCCGCTTCACGGCCGAGGACGAGTTCGCCGGGCTGCCCGATGCGGCCGACCTGGCGTTGGATGCRACCCAGCGGCCCGAGCTGGATCTCTTCCATCCCTGGTCCGTCGACGCCGCTGCAGCCGCCGAGATTGCGCTGCGCTGCGAGGCCGCTGCCCTTTCCGTGGACAAGCGCATCACCAACAGCGAAGGCGCGGCCGTGTCGGCCCAGCAGTCGCATTTCTGGATGGGCAATACGCGCGGCTTCCGTGGCGGCTATGCCAGCTCGCGGCATTCGCTGTCGGTTGCGCCCATCGCTGGCCGCGGCGCGGGCATGCAGCGCGACGCCTGGTACAGCTCCATGCGCGACGCGGCTGATCTGGCCTCGCCCGAGGCGGTGGGCCGTTACGCGTCGGAGCGTGCTTTGTCGCGGCTGAAGGCACGCAAGGTGGCAACCGCCGAGATCCCGGTGCTGTTCGAGAGCACGGTGGCCATC
>NZ_JBFUMO010001168.1:0-651 GCF_054049355.1 Roseateles sp. P5_E11
TCCCTGCAGCGCCAAGATATCGCCCGCCAGCAGCAATTCGGTTTGCCTTGACGTAGTCCATCGGCGCGCCCTTTGAATAGTCCCAGCTTCGTAGGATCGACGCTCCACCAGTATGCGGAACGTTGTTATGGAGAGGAGAAGGAACCATCTCCAATGAGACACCGTCCGCAGCATGGTGCAGTGTTGCACCCTGGCTTTTCAACCATCTTTGCACTGCTGCATCACTGGTCAAGTTGAGCTGTTCGCGCAGCATGTCTCGTCCGAGCTTTAGATCGATCGTGCTATTACCCGTCATTCCAGGAACGGTCATGCGTCCCTGTGACCATGAGCTGAAGTCCACTATGCCGTTTTGGAACGGGATCGGCTTGCCCCCCGTCACCGCTGTGACCCTCGGGTCCGTCGACCGCCAGCCGGAGTTGCCGGGTCGCGATGGATTCGACCACGCGCCATTGCTCACGGGCAACCTAGGATTCTCCGGGCGCGGAGTGGCAACTGAATTATCAGTTAGGCCCAAGCCAATCGCTCCACCTAGGCTTATGTCGCGCAGCGTGTTGGGTGATCTGCTCATCGCCTCATCGGATGTGCCCACCCTCACCAGCGCCGAAGCCGGAAGCGCCAGCGATTCCAGGTCCAGTTTGGGCGTCGCACTCA
>NZ_JBFUMO010001169.1:0-645 GCF_054049355.1 Roseateles sp. P5_E11
GCTCTGTGTACCCCTTCTCGCCCAACTGGGCGACTGCCCAGAATCTCAGACCGTTGTCGCCGCGTTCTTTCGGGGCTCTTGTGATGCGAGCATATTGCTCCGAATCTGGCGGACTGAAGGCGTACTGGGGATAAATCTGAAAGCAAGCGCCGGGGTAGTTTCCAGCGAAATAGTAGTTGCTATTCAATTCGCGACTCAGGCGCTCAAGATCTGCTGAGGAGAACATGCTCGGCCTAACGTTCGTAAGGGTGGACTGCGGACGAAGGACCGCTTGCCCGCTTGCCCGCTGTTCATTTGGCTTTTGCTCGGAAATTCATGCTCTCGAGCTCACCGCTCCCGCGGAATCGCGTACGTGCCCGTCGCGTGCGCCACCGGCTCGTCCTCGCCCTCCGAGAAGATCCACACCTCGCCCACGGCCAGCGACTTGCCCAGCTTCATCAGCCGGCAACGCGCCACCACCCGCCGGTCGGCGCGCGGCTTGCGCAGGAAGTTGATGGACAGGTTGGTCGTCACCGCCAACGGCACGATGCCGATGCGCGCCAGGATGCCCAGATACAGGGCCACGTCGGCCAAGGTCATCATGACCGGGCCCGACACCGTGTTGCCGGGGCGCAGCTCGCGCTCGCCCACCGGGTGGGCGACGAC
>NZ_JBFUMO010001170.1:0-645 GCF_054049355.1 Roseateles sp. P5_E11
CTGTTGATCCACGGCGGCAGCAGCGGCATCGGCGTGACCGCCATCCAGATCGCCAAGGCGCTGGGTGCCCGGGTGCTGGTGACGGTCGGCAGCGCCGAGAAGGCCGAGGCTTGCAAGGCGCTGGGTGCTGACGTCGTGATCAACTACCGCGAGCAGGATTTCGTCGTTGAAGCCAAGGCCGCCACCGGCGGCCGCGGTGTTGACGTGATCCTGGACATGGTGGCCGGCGACTACATCGACCGTGGCGTTCAGGCGCTGGCCGAGGATGGTCGCCTGGCATTGATCGCCGTGCAGGGCGGCGTGAAGTCGGAGATCGACGCTGGCCTCGTGCTACGCCGCCGCCTGACGATCACCGGTTCGACACTGCGCCCGCGCTCGGCAGCGTTCAAGGCGGGCCTTGCGCGATCACTGCGCGACAAGGTCTGGCCGCTGATCGAGGCCGGTCGCATCAAGCCCGTCATTGACCGCGAGTTGCCCGCGGCCCAGGCGGCCGAGGCGCACACGCGCATGGAATCCAACCAGCACATCGGCAAGATCGTGCTGACCTGGTCAAGGAGTGAGCCGTGAGAAGAAAACTCGTCGTTGGCAATTGGAAGATGCACGGCAGCCGCGCTGCCAACGCCCAACTGCTGGCCGGCCTCAAGG
>NZ_JBFUMO010001171.1:0-644 GCF_054049355.1 Roseateles sp. P5_E11
ATTTCGCCGAGGCTGGCGTTCTTGCCGCCAACTGCCTCGACATCGCTCATCCTCAGGTTCTCAAACGGTACGACCAGGGCGGTCGCCTCGAACAGGGTGGACATGGGGAAACTCCGGGAGGTTGAAAAACCGGTGTCGTCGCGTCGTCCACGCCCAGTGCCGAGCCAAGATGCTCAAGGCAGGCGCAGCTCCGTCCATTTCTGGATTCTTTGAGGAGGAAGGAGGCGCGCATGGGCTGATCGCGATGAATTGCCGCGGATTCTAGGCCTCGGGTTTCATCCAGGTACGGCGGGGGGATGTGCAATAAGTCCCTTCTCGGCGCCGTGTCCCCTCTTTCGGGGTGGCATGAAAACGTTGACGGCCGACTGATGCGGGTCAGGCCAAGGGAGCCCTGGCTGTGCACGATGCCCGCGTGAGCAGCGACGAAGCCACCGCACAGGAGATCAATCGCACGACCTGGAAGATGTGATCCATGTGTCCGAGGTTGCAGGGCGAAAGCAGGGTGCTGGCTATCATGGCCGCGCCGTAACTCGATGGAATGCCGCCATGACCGCCAGAACCGTTTACTTCGTCTCTGACGGCACCGGCATCACCGCTGAGACCTTCGGCTCAGCGGTGATGCCGGTGCCGTCAGAGACGAAGTA
>NZ_JBFUMO010001172.1:0-636 GCF_054049355.1 Roseateles sp. P5_E11
CGATGCGGCCATCGGCCTCCTTGTCGAGCGTCATGTTGGCCCAGCCGGCGAGGTTGGCCATGCCGGCGAGGCTGCCCATGTCGGTGATGTCCAGGCTGATGGACTTGTCGCCATTGCCATAGCGGGCCCGGGCGGATGACGAGTTGATGCCGATCGCGCCGCCGCTCTGGGCCTCGACACTGGTGCGCTTGAAGTCGCCGAGAGTCTCAGGCAGCAGCGCCTTGAGGTCCGCGGCCGGCATCGGCTTGGCCCCCCCGGTCGCACCCGTCACAGCGCCCATCATCTCGCTCAGCGCCTTGCCCGCTGCAGCGCTGTCTCCCTTGGCCTGAGCCTCCTCCATGCGTTTGCCCAGCGCCTCCATGCGCTTGGCGGCCGCGTCCATCTTGCTGGTGTCGAGGGTGACGTCGCCGCCCGGGCCCTTGAGCGTCACCGAGCCGCTACCCTGATGCCCGCCGCCCCAGCTGCCCATGCCGAGTACTGCGCTGCTCACCGCGCCCACCACCAACCCGGCCACGATGCCCGCCACCACGACCACGGCGGTGTAGCCGGCGGACTTCTCCGGCGGGTTGCGCATCAGCACTGGCAGCCCGAGGTAGATGAGGTAGATCGAATAGAGCCCGCACAGCAGGCCCAGCA
>NZ_JBFUMO010001173.1:0-633 GCF_054049355.1 Roseateles sp. P5_E11
ACTCCGCAGGGCGCAGCCGCTTGACGTTCCAAGCATGGAAGTACTCGTGGCTGAACAGGCCGAGCAGACGCACATAGTTGTCGCTGGGTGCAGCGCTTTCAGCGGCTGTCGGCAGTTCACGCCGTGCACAGATCAGCGCCGTGCTGGCACGGTGCTCCAGGCCGCCATGGCCGTCATCCACGGCCGAGAGCAGGAAGCTGTAATGCTCGAAAGGTGCACCACCCCAGAACGCGATGTGGGCCTCGCAGATGCGCCGCACATCGGCCAGCAGGCGCTCGCCGTCAAAGCTCGGCCAGGCGCCGGCCACGACGATGCGATGCGGCACGCCGGCGGCGATGAACTCGCCCTGCCAGTGCGGGCCGATCTCGAAAGGGTGGTCTAGCAATTCGTCGTAGTCGGCGGCCTCCCAGCTTCCCTCGGCAGCGCTCATCCCGGTTGCGACACGCCAGCCCTCGGGCAGTTGCCCCAATGTCACGCGATGCGGCTCGCTCTCGCGGCCATGGGCGCGCAGGCATAGGCTGCTGGCGTTGAAAAAAGCGCGCCGGCTGTCCAGCCAGGCGGTTCGCACCGAGGCGTCGAAGGCGTAGACGTCATAGCTCAGGGTCAATGCCTTGGCTCGCGGCTGGCCGCTGC
>NZ_JBFUMO010001174.1:0-626 GCF_054049355.1 Roseateles sp. P5_E11
GCTCAACCATCGCTTCTGCAACCGGCGTCCGGCCGAAGCGGTCCTTCGTCTCATGTTCACCGCTGGCGCCTGGGTGCCCGGGCGGAAGAGGTCGTAGGGGGGACGATCACCATTGAGTGATGCGGGTCGGTCGCGGTGCATGGGTTGTCTCCCCTGGTCGTTGTGGGCGTTTCCGAGAGCCGGCGCGGCCRCCGCCGGACTGTCAGTCCACACTGTGCTGACAAATGTTATCGATGTCATTTGGGTTTACATCTGATGACATTGCTGATGCGCAGAGAGCACTGCGACGCCTGGCTGGAGCGTGGTGTCCCCAAAATGCCGCGTGGTTGCTGCGTCAGTTACTACGGTTGCAGTCGCTGTGACCGAGAACGCCGGGACCAGGTGCAGGTGCCGTGGTCAGAGCCGCACCTGTTCACTATCTGGAATGGCAGCGATGTCGCTCTTACGACCGAGCATTGGATCAGTCATCAAGGCGCCGCGCAGCGGCTGGGCTGGCGACAGCGAAATCAGAGCTTGGCTTTGCCACTTCAGCACGATCCGCAGCGAGTTCTCGGCGCGATCGCTCTAGATCAGCGAGAAACGATTGCACGATGACAGGTGGCGTGGCCTTGCGATAGATGGCACTG
>NZ_JBFUMO010001175.1:0-624 GCF_054049355.1 Roseateles sp. P5_E11
GCTGACGGCAGCGCGGCGCACCTTGGCGTCGGCATGGGCGAGCGCGGCCATAGCGGGGTCGAAGGCGGCGTCCACGCGCAGGGCTTTTACGGCCTGCAGCGCGGCGGCCTGCACTTCGGGGTCCGCGTCGCCCAGGTAGGGCAGCAGCGCTGTGGCGGAGGCTGAGTCTTTCAGCTCTGCGAGCGTGTAGGCAACGGCCTCGCGCACGGCAGCGTCCTCGTCCTTGAGCCGCGGCGCCAGTGCCGCCAGCACCTCGGGCTCCTCGAAGCCTTCGAGGGCCTTGGCGGCTTCGAGCCGCACGGTGGCATCGCTGTCGCCAAGCGCCGCAATCAGCAGCGGCGCGATGTCGTCTTCCTCGTCGGTGTAGGGCAGGTCGATGACGGCGATGCGGCGCACGCCCGCGTCGCTGTTGCGCAGCCGGTCATGGATGGTGGCAAGCATGATCACCTCACCAGGTAGGGGATGTCGACGCGCACGGCGCCGGTGGGGCAGTCCTTCTCGCAGGGCATGCAGTACCAGCATTCATCGAACTTCATGAACGCCTTGTTCTTCGTCAGATCGATGGCCAGCACGTCGAGCGGGCAGACATCGACGCAGACGGTGCAGCCCTTGTCGGCGATGCAC
>NZ_JBFUMO010001176.1:0-617 GCF_054049355.1 Roseateles sp. P5_E11
GCTGTAGGTTCCAGGGATTCGCAGGTAGGGGATCTGCTGCTTGTTGCTGAAGGTACGTTCGAACGCGCTGAGATAGTCGCGGACGTCGGCCGGGTCCCAGTTCGCTCGCAGATACGGCGCCAGGCTGCCCGTGCCTTCAGGCGGCAGCATCTGGGATTTGCGCCCCGGATCGACGCCGTCCCAGCCCCGCGCCGCATAGACCTGCGACTTCTCCTTCGCCGCCAGCAGCGCCAGCAGGAAGTACGCGGCCTCGGGCACCTTCGAATACTTGGAAATCACGCCGGCCCAGGAGGCACCGCTGGTGTTGCCGACCTGGTTGACGCCTGCGGTGCTGGTCCATTTGCCCCGCGCTATGTCGTAGTACGCGTGCGTTCCGGGCGCCGGCGCAGCGCCGGTCTTGCCCCTGACCTTGCTGCCCTGTTGTTGAGCCAGCGCGCCGAGGTCACCCCAGGTGAGCGCAAACGCCGCGCGGCCCGCCAGGAAATGGTCCCAGCCACGGCCATGGTTCCAGGTCAGCATCTCGCGCGGGCCGAACTTCACCAGTTCAACGAACAACTCGAGGGCGCGCACGTGGCCGGGGCTCTTGATCAGCGGCTCCATCGTCTGCGGGTCGAACC
>NZ_JBFUMO010001177.1:0-608 GCF_054049355.1 Roseateles sp. P5_E11
GCGCCGGCGCGATGTACGCCATCCTGGGGCTGGACGGCGAGGCTGTCCGCGCGGGCTGCGCCCAGGCCGCAGCCGAGACTGGCGAGGCGGTCGAGGCGGTCAACTTCAATGATCCCAAGCAGACGGTCATCGCCGGCAGCAAAGTGGGCGCCGACAAGGCCGCCGAGATCCTGAAGGCCGCCGGTGCCAAGCGTGCGCTGCCGCTATCGGTGTCCGCGCCGTTTCACTCCAGCCTGATGAAGCCGGCCGCCGAGCGGCTGAAGGAAAAGCTGGCGACCGTGCAGTTCCATGCCGCCGCCTTCCCGGTCATCAACAACATCGACGTCGCCATCACCGACAACGACGCGACACTGCGCGACGCCCTCTACCGCCAGGCCTTTGGCCCGGTGCGCTGGGTCGAGGTTGTGCAGGCGCTGAAGGCCCGCGGTGTCGGCCACATCATCGAGGCCGGCCCCGGCAAGGTGCTGACCGGCATGGCCAAGCGCATCGACGCCGAGCTGCAGGCCGCCTGCGTCTTCGACCCCGCTTCGCTGGCCGAAGCCCGTGCGCTGCTGGGAGGCGGCTGAAATGACTGAATCCGCACCCAAGGGCGTCGCCCTCGTCACCGG
>NZ_JBFUMO010001178.1:0-607 GCF_054049355.1 Roseateles sp. P5_E11
GGTCCTTCTCTCTCGCCTCGGCGTTCTTGCGCGTGGTTGGCTTGGCTGGAGCCTTGTTGGTGGCAGCGGTCATGCCGCAACCTTTTGCGGTGGGAGCCCAAGCTTGGTGAGCACGGATGCGCAGCGGGCCATATCGCGCTGTACCAGCTGCTGCGCACCGGCGCCGATGTCGTCGCATGCCGCCACTTCCCTCAGGTGGTCGTAGAGGCCGCGGTATAGGGCGGCGTGGCTCTGCCCGATGACCGCGTTGTCGCAGTCGCTGCAACGCGTGCGCTCAAGGTCGTTACCGACGCACAGGTTGTCGTCGGCCGTGYACCAAGCGTGGCCGTTGCTCCTGATCGGCGTGCTGCTCGCCAACGCCTTGACCATGTGGCGATGCGACTTGAAGATCGTCACAGCCTCGTCGCCGCGCCAAGCCACGATGTTGGTGCCGTACCCCCCGGCCAGCGGCGCGTCGGCCTTCAACCACGAGTCGACCAAGCCGGCCTTGATGTCTTCCAGTCGATCCTGGATCTCAAGGTACAGGGCCAGGTCTTGGGACTCGTCGAGGGCATAGCCCAGGGTCATGTCCATCGACCAGTGCTTGAAGTGCTCCTTCAGATAGCGC
>NZ_JBFUMO010001179.1:0-605 GCF_054049355.1 Roseateles sp. P5_E11
GGTCGAGAATTTCTCGCAACGGAGTCTCAGGCTTCAGCCCTCCTCCTTCTGTCCTCGTCATCTGCAACGTCTTTGGGGATGAGCCACCAGTTCCCCTTCTTCCTGGGAAMCAGCCGCTCAACGGACAGCGCATCGAGCTCATCCGAATGAAGGTTGGCAACGTCGGGCGCCGTTGGCGCGTCCTGGTACTCGCGGAGATGTGCCAGCAGCTTGTCATGACTATCCGCAGGAAGCGCCGACTCGGGCTTGGGCGTCTTTAAAGGGGCGAAGCCATGACGTTCCCACAGAGACACGACCAGGTCATTCGAGCCACCCGGCGGCCGCGACGCAAGCTTGTGCAACCCCTTCTGGCGTTCAGCTTCGCTCGCAGTTGCAAAGACGTCGTTGATCCTGCACAAGTCGACCTTGAGGTCATGCCCCCAAACGAAGTCCTGCTCCTTCGTCAGAAACGGCTGCGCGCACCTCCGATGCAGCTTGTCGCTGGAGACGAAGACGTTGCAAAACGGCAGATAGAAGAGGTAGGCGATGTCCGCCCGATTGGACGCACGCTCAGCAGCAATGAGTTTGGCTGCCAGCGAAATTTGGAAGAAGAGTTCGACCATCAG
>NZ_JBFUMO010001180.1:0-605 GCF_054049355.1 Roseateles sp. P5_E11
GAGGTCGCGACCTTGGCCGTAGCCGCGGTCAGGAAGCCGTCCTTCAGGAAGGCCAGGATGTCGGCGCCGGCATTGCCAGCGGTGGCCATCTCGGCGGCGCGGCGAGCGATATAGGTCAGGCCACCGCCGCCGGGCACCAGGCCCACGCCGACTTCAACCAGGCCCACATAGCTCTCGACGTGGGCGACACGGCGTGCGCAGTGCACGGCCAGCTCGGCACCACCGCCCAGGGCCAGGCCGCGCATGGCGGCGACGACCGGCACGCTGGCGTAGCGCAGGCGCAGCATCATGTCCTGCAGCTTCTTCTCTTCCGGCGCGATGCCCTTGCTGCCCATCTTCATGAAGACAGGCATCAGGCTCTCGAGATTGGCGCCGGCCGAGAACACGTCGTCCGGCGACCAGATCACCAGGCCCTTGTAGTCGGCTTCGGCGATCTCGACGGCGCGCAAAAGACCTTCGGTGACGGCCGGGCTGATCAGGTGCAGCTTGGCGGTGATGGAGGCGATGACGACGTTGCCGTCCAGCGTCCAGACGCGCACTTCCTCGTTCTTGAACAGCTCGGTGCCGCTCTTCAGCGGGTCGGCGGCGCCGGAGCCCAGCAGCGA
>NZ_JBFUMO010001181.1:0-603 GCF_054049355.1 Roseateles sp. P5_E11
GGTCAAGCTGGCCAAGGGCGGCCTCAAGTCCGCCGACGTCATCTGCCCCGGCTTCGCGGTCGACTGCCTGGAGACGCTGGAAGAGATTGCCCAGGAAGCCCGCGCCGCCTTCCTGGCCGCCGGTGGCCAACGCTTTGCCTACATCCCCTGCCTGAACGACCACCCGGCCGGCATCCGCGCCCTGGCCAAGCTGGCCGAGCGCCACCTGCAGGGCTGGGCCGGTGAAGCCCCGCATCCCGACACCCTGGCCCTGCAGCGCCAGCGCGCGCTGGCGGCAGGCGCCAAGAACTAGCGGCGCCGCCGCCGCACCACGCCGGCCAGCACTGCCAGCCCGGCCAGCGCCATCACGCCGGCGCCCGGCTCGGGCACGGCGGCCGCCGTGAACACCGCCCCGTCATTGGCGCTGAAGCTGAAGCTGGTGAACTGGTAGGCATCGGCCCGGGCACTGAAGCTCGCCCCGGCGAAGGCCTGATGGCCCAGACCCTGGCCGCCCGAGGTCTGGAAGAAGGTGTCGACGTTGAAGCCGCCGCTGGCCTGGAAGGCATTCGGATCGGTATTGCCCAGGAAGCGGAACTCCACGCTCAGATGGCTCAGGTCGAGGGC
>NZ_JBFUMO010001182.1:0-597 GCF_054049355.1 Roseateles sp. P5_E11
GAGCGTGGGCGTGGAGGGTTTCGACTCACTGAGCAAGGCGCGGCTGCGCACGCCGCCACTCAGCGCCTGCTTGGCGCGATTGACGACTTCCGGAATGAATCGGCGCTGCTGACCAGCCTGGTGTCGGGAACCTTGAACCTCGGCATCATCGACAACACCGTTGCCGACGAGCGTTCACCGCTGCGCAACGCGTTGAAGCGGTTCTCCGCTCGAGGACCGGATCTGCGTATCAACGTCTACATGGGCATGCCGGCAGAACTTGAGCAGCGCGTGTTAGATGGCCGGCTACATCTCGCTGTCGGCCACTTCCCGTTTCATGCCCCTGGCAGCACGGCTATTGCACTCTATGAAGAAGTCCATGGCCTGTACTGCGAGGCGACGCACCCATTGGCCAAGTCAGGCCGTGAAACCTCTGATGTCATGGAGGGCYTCAAGCAGGCACGAATCGTCTCGCGCGGCTATCTGAGACGACGTGACCTGGACCTGCTTGGCGCCGAATCCGCAGCCTCGACAGCGGACAACATCGAAGCTCAAGCCATACTGATCCTGGGCAACAACTGTGTAGGGTTCCTCCCCAATCACTATGCGGCCCAGTGG
>NZ_JBFUMO010001183.1:0-596 GCF_054049355.1 Roseateles sp. P5_E11
TTCCCCACAGTCGCCAGCCTGCTTGGCCAATGGCTGCTGGCGCGCAAATACGAAGAGAACTGGCCGACCTGGATCGTCGTCAACGTGGTCAGCGTCGTGCTCTTTGGCCTCAAGGGCTATTGGCTGACCGTGATCCTCTACGCCGGCTTCATCCCGATGAGCGTGATCGGCTGGCGCGCCTGGAGAAAATGAGCTCCCCCCCTACGCGTTGCGCGCGCCCCCTTCGAGGGGGCACTGCCAGTGGCCCGGCAAAGCCGGTTCCACGGCAGTCGCTTGGCCAGCCACCACACGGCGAACTTGGCCACGCACAATTTGCGGAGCCTTCATGGCAAGGATGATTGCCTTGTTGGGTGCCGAATGCACCGGCAAGTCCACGCTGGCCGAGGCATTGGCACGGCAATTCAATGCCGGGCTCGTCAGCGAATACCTGCGCGAATGGTGCGACGCCCATGGCCGCACACCGCTGCAGCACGAGCAGGCCCATATCGCTGCCGAGCAGGCCGCGCGCATCGAGGCCGCGGCGCGGGCGCATGAACTGGTCTTCTGCGACACCACGCCGCTGATCACGGCACTGTGCAGCCAGCACTACTTCGGCG
>NZ_JBFUMO010001184.1:0-595 GCF_054049355.1 Roseateles sp. P5_E11
GCTTGGCGGTCAGCTGCATGCTGTCCAGCACGCGCAGGATCTCGTCGAAATTGCGCCCCGTCGTCATCGGGTAGGTCAGCATCAGCTTGATGCGCTTGTCCGGGCCGACGATGAAGACCGAGCGCACGGTGGCGTTGGTCGCCGCCGTGCGGCCCTCGGACGTGCCTTCGGTATCGGCCGGCAGCATGTTGTAGAGCTTGGCGACGGCCAGGTCGCTGTCGCCGATCATGGGGTACTTGGGCAGATGGCCCTGGGTCTCCTCGATGTCGGCGGCCCAGCGGTGGTGGTTGTCCACCGGGTCGACCGACAGGCCGATCAGCTTGGCATTGCGCTTGGTGAATTCGGGCTCGATCTTGGCCATATAGCCCAGCTCGGTCGTGCACACCGGCGTGAAGTCCTTGGGGTGGGAGAACAGCACGGCCCACTTGTCGCCGATCCAGTCGTGGAACTTGATCTCGCCTTGCGTGGTCTGGGCGGTGAAGTCGGGGGCGATGTCGTTGATGCGCAGGGACATGATGGTCTCCGTTGGGGGCTTGGGTGGGGGTGGGGCCTGCTAACACTGCGGCAATTCGCGGCCCATTGCCGCAGTGTTAGC
>NZ_JBFUMO010001185.1:0-594 GCF_054049355.1 Roseateles sp. P5_E11
CGCGCACCCTGGTCGTCACCATCAGCCAGAGCGGCGAGACGGCCGACACCATCGCCGCACTGAAGCACGCCCGTTCCTTGGGCATGAAGCACACGCTGACCATCTGCAATGTGTCCACGAGCGCCATGGTGCGCGAATGCGAGCTGGCCTACATCACCCGTGCCGGCGCCGAGATCGGCGTGGCCTCCACCAAGGCCTTCACGACCCAGCTTGTCGGCCTCTTCCTGCTGACGCTGGCCCTGGCGCAGACGCGGGGCCACCTCAGCGAGGCAGACGAGGCCGAGCACCTGAAGGATCTGCGCCACCTGCCCGTCGCCGTGCAGGCCGTGCTGGCCCTGGAGCCGCAGGTCATCGCCTGGAGCGAGGAGTTCGCGCGCAAGGAAAACGCGCTGTTCCTGGGCCGCGGCCTGCACTACCCAATCGCGCTGGAAGGTGCGCTCAAGCTCAAGGAAATCAGCTACATCCACGCCGAGGCCTACCCGGCCGGTGAACTGAAGCACGGCCCGCTGGCCCTGGTGACGGCCGAGATGCCGGTGGTGACGGTGGCGCCCAACGACGCGCTGCTGGAGAAGCTCAAGAGCAATATGCAGGAAG
>NZ_JBFUMO010001186.1:0-588 GCF_054049355.1 Roseateles sp. P5_E11
GCGCGTCTTCAGGCGCGGGAAGTAGGTGTAGACCTTGTCCAGCGTCGCCGCCACGGCCCCACGCCCGTCCTTGCGCGTGTAGGCGCCGGTCATCAGGTTCTCCTCGATGGTCAGGTGGGCGAAGCAGTGCCGGCCCTCCATGACCTGCACCACCCCGCGCTCCACCATGGCCGAGGTGGACAGCTTCTCGATGCGCTCGCCGCGCAGCTCGATGCTGCCCTTAGTGACCTCGCCGCGCTCGCCTTCCAGCAGGTTGGACACCGCGCGCAGCGTGGTGGTCTTGCCGGCGCCATTGCCCCCCAGCAAGGCCACCACCTGGCCCTCGGCTACCTGCAGGGACACGCCCTTGAGCACGAGGATGACGTGGTTGTAGATGACTTCGATGCCGTTGACGTTCAGGAGGGGGKCTGTCATCGCAACTCTTTCCTCAGCATGGATGCTCTCGCGGGTGGCGCCCCTCCCCGTGGGGGAGGGGACAGGGGTGGGGCCTCAGCACCCCGCCYTCACGGAGGGCGGGGAAGGGGTGGGAGCGGGGCATTGCCAGCTCGAAGAGCTGAGCCGCCGCGCGGCTCAGCTCTGGCACTCAGC
>NZ_JBFUMO010001187.1:0-584 GCF_054049355.1 Roseateles sp. P5_E11
CTGGAGCTCTGGTACGGCCTCGGCTACGGGAATGGCAATGCCTTGCGGCCAACCTCTGCTCCCAGGTCAGCCTCGCCCTGCCCTTCGGACGCACAGGCGCCGTACGCCCTCTGGTTTGAACTCAGCCCCTTCAGCGCGGACACCGAGCCAGCAGCTCGCGACGTCGCACGCAAGATCCTGGACCGCCACTTCGGCGCCGCCAATGTGGTCGCGGCCCATCAAGCCGCGCTGGCCACCGGAAAGCGGTATGTCTGCGAGTCGGGCGCCATGCCCGAGGCGGTACGCGCATGGCTTGCCGCGATCGGCGAGGCGTATTGGGCCGCATGGGAGGCGGCAGGACTGCCTGCCCTGACGTCAGAGCTGTCTCACGACAACCCGCAGCTCGATTGCAGCTGCGTGATGGTCGGACCCAACGGCACTCCGGAAGCCGAGCAAAAGCCGTTTGGGCTCCACAGGCGGATCTTTGACGTCTGGATCGAAGCGAGCGCCTTCGAGCCGGACGACGAGTCTTCGATTGCCGACTATGCGCGCGAGGCGCTCTGCACGAAGTTTGGCAGCCAGGAGGCCGTCCTCGAGGCTAAAGC
>NZ_JBFUMO010001188.1:0-582 GCF_054049355.1 Roseateles sp. P5_E11
CGCTGCGCAGCGTGCGCCCCGGGCGCGGCGCGGCCAGGCTCCAGCCGGTCCAGCGGAATAGCGTCTCGTGCAGGTACTGGTCGTCCGGCGCCCCGGGCGAGGCGGTGGCGGATGCACCCTTCACATGGCCTTCGTCGGCCGGCAGGTCCACTGCCTGCTCGGGCAGCGCGCCACGGGCCAGCGCGCGAAAAGCGCCTTGGCGCTGCACGAGGCTGCGCCACCTGGGGTCGGCGGCGTCCCAGGCATCGATGCGGTAGCCGCGCAGCACGTCCTCGGCGAACAACGTCACCGCGGCGGCGGCCGCGCCGCCGGCCTTGATGGCGGCGTTGTTCAGCGCCGCGGTGGCGGCATTGATGCCCACACTGCCCGCGCGGCCGTGGCGCGACACGCCGATGCCACCGGAGCGCAGGTTGGCCACCGGCTGGCGGTCGCCGGTGGTGTAGGTGACGGCGCCGTGGGCGCCCATCTCCAGGTGCTTGGCGACGAGGTTCTGCGCCGTCAGCAGGAAGTTGACGGTCTTCAGCGACGCGCCGTCGGGGTCGACCTGGTAGATGTCGAAGGGGCTGCGCGCCTGCAGGTAGT
>NZ_JBFUMO010001189.1:0-576 GCF_054049355.1 Roseateles sp. P5_E11
CCTGGCTCGTGGCGAAGCCATTGCCGCCGGCGTCGAAACCAACAAACGCGACAGCCGCGCTGACCACGCCACGGGATTTGATCTGCGCCAGGCCTGCAGCCAATGCGGCGCGCGCGGCAGCCAACGTCGTCTTGCCGCTGGCGACGAGGACAAGGCGAGGCGCCTTGACCCCTTCGGCGTGGGTCAGCGTGAGTGCCTGGCCACCTTTCAGCGCGAAGTCGCCGAGCTTGATGGCCGCCTGCGCATGACGGGCAACCATTGCATCCAGGCCCTTGGGCAGCGCCTCACCGCCGAGCACGACGACCAGGGCGTCGGCACCGGCGCCCGCGAGCCCATCGAGCTCAGCGGTTTGAATCTTGAAGTCCATAATGACCAGAAGTAGGTAGAAGTACTTTTGATGTTATTCGATTCATCCACGCGATYCGAGCTGGCCAAGAGCTTCGGCGTCACGCTGGTGGTCATCCTGACCATCATGTTGACGTCGACGCTGATCCGCACGCTGGGCCAGGCCGCGGGGGGCAATGTGGCGCCTCAGGACGTCGTGCTGTTGATGGGCTACG
The DNA here is from genome assembly GCF_054049355.1 of Roseateles sp. P5_E11. Lineage (NCBI taxonomy): Bacteria > Pseudomonadati > Pseudomonadota > Betaproteobacteria > Burkholderiales > Sphaerotilaceae > Roseateles > Roseateles sp. P5_E11. The sequence goes on from NZ_JBFUMO010001189.1 coordinate 561, forward strand.
CGACCATCGCCCACCT
>NZ_JBFUMO010001190.1:0-576 GCF_054049355.1 Roseateles sp. P5_E11
GGCGTCATCTCCGCGCCCAGGCTGCTCCAGGGCCGGTTGAAGCAGCTCATCACAGGCACGTAGAACACCATGCTGACCAGCATGAAGATGAAGTACTGCTTGTCGGTCCAGCCCTTGCCGACGGCGAACATCCGCGGCAGGCCGATGCCGGCCAGGATGCCGCCGACGAGGATGAAGGGGCGCCGGCGTCCGAAGCGGGTGCGCGTGTTGTCCGAGATCAAGCCGAACACCGCGTCCGAGCCGGCGTCGATGAAGATCTTGATCATCTGCACCGTCGAGATCAGGCCAGGGGCCACGCCGAGGAAGATGTTGAAGACCTGGTAGGCCAGCGACGGGTAGAGCCAGTGGCCCCACATGTCGAGGATGGAGCCCAGGCCGAAGCCGATCTTCTGCCGCATGGGCAGGCGGTCGGCAGGCGGTACGGCTTGCGCCACGTTCAGAGTCAGGGTTTGCGGATTCATTTCAGTGTCCAGAATTTGCGGACCGAGCGCCGGGCCGCTCCCAAGCCGGCCCGCGTTTGGCGATGTGCTCGCGGCTCAACGCCGCGAGCATCGCCGTCCCCGCGGGGGCTGAGGC
>NZ_JBFUMO010001191.1:0-571 GCF_054049355.1 Roseateles sp. P5_E11
GCTGAAGGCAGGCTGGGGCCAGGCCGACGTGGACGGCCTGAAGAAGGAGAAGATGGTCTCGGTGAGCGCCGGCTACAGCCTGTCCAAGCGCACCACGGTGTATGCGGACCTGGCCTCCAAGCGCCTGCTCGGCACCGGTACCAAAGAGGTCTACGGCGCGGGCATGACGCACTCGTTCTGACCGGGCCTCGCTACGACCCCTTCGCGAGATTGAACTGGCCCGGCACACCGCCCCGATGCGCTCGCAGCCGGATCGACCACCCTGCCAGCAAACGGCGCTCCCGACGCCGGCGCCGGGTTGCGCCGACCGGCGCCACGTCGCAGGCTCCGAAACAATTGCAGTCGGGAGCCGGGTCGCTCGGCGTAACCTGCTGGGCCAAGGCGTCTACGCTGCGGGCACCGCGGCGGCTGATCCCACGGGCATGCTGTTTCGGCGCCGCCACAGGACGCATGTCCTCCAACAGGCAGGCCATGTCGATTTGGGTTCCCGTCGTTCGTCGATGGGAGACGAGGTGCCCTCAGGGGGCGCTCCGTCCGGTCAACTTAGCAGGAGTGAAGACATGTCATACAT
>NZ_JBFUMO010001192.1:0-566 GCF_054049355.1 Roseateles sp. P5_E11
GTGCATCCACGCTGACCATCGAAACGATGGCGAGTGGTGCAGCCTGGAAGACTGCCCGCTGCCGGCCGCCGATCCCGTACTTTCACAGGGGGGGTACAGCCATGAAACGCCGCATCAAGCTCCAGGACGAGCGCAGGCGCTCGCGCTGGTTCCCGCTATCGGTCGAGCCAGCACGGCCGGGCGTCTACGAATGCGAGTGGTCGGAAGACCCCGCGTTCCAGCAGGGCGCCGAAGTCTGGTTCAACCGCTGGGACGGCGAGCAGTGGCACTACGGCATGGCTTCTCTCGAACGGCACCAGCGGGACTTCTGGGACCCGGTGCCCCGCAGTGACCGCGGCCTGAAGCGCTGGCGCGGCCTGGCCACCAATCCCATCAATGCCGGTCGCACAAAGGAATAACCATGAGCCAACTTCAGCAACACCACAAAGAGACGAACGCCGATGGCGTTGGACGCTGCTCGGTGCCGATGTGGCAAGGCGGCTGCCCGGCCGGCTTCTGCGACCAGCCGGCCTACGGCGAGCGCCCACACAGCCCCGCGACCATGAACTACTCGGCGGGCCGAATGA
>NZ_JBFUMO010001193.1:0-566 GCF_054049355.1 Roseateles sp. P5_E11
ACACCAAGGCGTACGAGGGTTTGTCGGCCGAATACAAGGCCGTGGTCGAAGCAGCATCTGCCATGGCGCATATCGACATGCAGGCCAAGTACGACGCCAAGAACCCCGGCGCGCTGAAGCAGCTGGTGGGTTCGGGCACCAAGTTGTTCCGCTTCCCCAAGGACGTGATGGACGCCGCGTTCAAGGAATCCATGGGCATCTACGCCGAGCTGTCGGCCAAGAACCCGAACTGGAAGAAGGTCTACGAGGACTTTTCCAACTTCCGTCGCGACCAGAACCTCTGGTTCCGCTTCTCGGAAGCCGGCTTTGACGACTTCATGCAGGCGCAGAAGCTGTAAGCCTCGCGCCGCAGCAAAGGCAAAGCCCCGCGATGCGGGGCTTTTTCGTTGGCGGCCCGGAGTGCCTCCCGGAGTGCCTACTTCTTCGCCGCGTCCTCCAGGGCACGCCGCACGGCGTCGCCGTCATCCGCGGGCGCGCTGGCACCTGACGCCGCTGGTTCAGGGGCGAACAGCTTGCTCGCATCGTCCGAGCTCATGTCAGCGGGCTTGTCGTGGCCGCCCATCTGC
>NZ_JBFUMO010001194.1:0-565 GCF_054049355.1 Roseateles sp. P5_E11
GACGACGTCTTCTGCGGCCCCAGCATGGTGTTCACCAACGTCTACAACCCGCGCTCTGCGGTTACGCGCAAGGATGAATACCGCCGTACCGTGATGCGCCAGGGCGCAACCCTGGGGGCCAACGCCACCATCGTTTGCGGCACGACCGTGGGTCGCTACGCATTCGTCGGCGCTGGCGCGGTCGTCAATCGCGACGTGCCCGATTTCGGGCTGATGGTCGGCGTGCCTGCCAAGCGAATCGGCTGGATGAGCCGCTTCGGTGAACGCCTTGACTTCGTCGACGACAAAGCGACGTGCCCGCACACGGGCGACCGCTACAGGCTCAACGACGACCGCTGCGAACTGATCCAGGATTGATCATGCAATTCATCGACCTCAAGAGCCAATACCAGGCCCTCAAGCCCAGCATCGACGCGCGCATCCAGGCGGTGCTCGACCACGGCCAATACATCATGGGGCCGGAAGTGGCGGAACTCGAGGCGGCCCTCGCGCGACTCACCGGCGCCAGACACTGCATCACGGTCTCCAGTGGCACTGAAGCCCTGTTGATCGCGCTCATGGCAGA
>NZ_JBFUMO010001195.1:0-563 GCF_054049355.1 Roseateles sp. P5_E11
GCGTCCGACGTGGCTCGTTGATGATTTCGAAAATTCCGAGTTTGTGCCACTGACGGAGTCGGAGTTCAGTTCGCTGGTCGCAGAGCTGTGCGCAGATTTCGTTGTTCCGGCCAAGCCACCCGTTCATAGCCCGATGGGCTTCGTTTCAGCTCTTGCCATGCGCTCGCTCAAGACAGACTTCGTTGTCTCACTCATAGCTGAGTACGAGGACGAGTTCGTTCACTTCTATTGGCATACCACGGCGTGAGAAGCGGTGTCTTCATGCTGCTCGCGGTCTTCCCATTCGTTCAAGCTGTCGCCCCGCGCACGCTGCACGGCACGCTGCTTGCCCCTCTTCTCCAAGCGCGCGACTTCCGTACGCCGAAAGGAATGCAATGCAGGTGCAAATCGAGACCGACAACCACGTAGAGGGCCGTGAGAAGCTGATTGAGCATGTCGAGAGCGTGATCCGCGGCGCGGTCGACCACTACAAGGGCCAGGTGACGCATGTGGAGGCGCATCTGGGCGACATGAACAGCGGTGAGAAATCGGGCCCTGATGACATGCGCTGTCTACTGGAGGCG
>NZ_JBFUMO010001196.1:0-561 GCF_054049355.1 Roseateles sp. P5_E11
GGCTTACGTCGGCCTGCATGACCGCGTGACCGGCCTGCCCAACCGGCGCGCACTGGAGCGGCGGGCCCGGGAGCTCGGCAACGAGAGCTTCATCGGCTTGGGGATAGCCATCAATCGCTTCAGCCGCATCATGGGCAGCCTGGGCCATGCCGCCGGTGACGACTTGCTGTGCCAGGTGGCAGCTCGGCTGAAGTCCGTCGTCGAGGGCGCCGGCGGCCGGCTCTACCGGATGGACGGACTTTCCTTCGGTGCCATCGTGCCCGCACTGGGCGATGACGCCGCCCTGCGCAGCCTGCTGGAGCAGCTGCTGCAGGTGATGCAGCCTGTCTTCGAAGTGCAGCGCCAGCAGCTCGCGGTGACCTTGAGCATCGGTGCCGCTGAATACCCGCGGCACGGCGCGCAGACCTCCGACGTGGCCAAGGCCATCCAGCTCGCCATGCGACAGGCGCAGGGCCAGCCGGGCAACAGCGCGGTGGTTTTCACGGCAGGCCTGCTGGCCGACCAGCAGGACCGGCTGCAGCTGGAGGCGCGGCTGTCACAGGCCCTGGAGCGCGGTGAACT
>NZ_JBFUMO010001197.1:0-561 GCF_054049355.1 Roseateles sp. P5_E11
CTTGATTTCGTCTCTCCTAGCAAGAGTCCCAGGACGCACCTGGGCGGGGCGCCGTTATCCTCGCCGGCAATGTTTGGAAACATGCCGATAAACGCCAGCGCCGCCACCATCGCCGCAGATCCGCTCCCCACCGCGCCGGCCGTGGCGGYGGAGCGCACACTGACGCCGGTCTGGGTGCTGTTGCGCGGCCTGTCACGCGCCAGCGGGCATTGGGGGGTTTTCCCCGAACATCTGCTGCGCGAATTGCGTGCGTTGCAACCGGCGTCCCGGCTGCTGCTGCTGGATCTGCCCGGTACGGGTGCGCTGCGCCGCCAGGCCAGTCCTACCCAGGTGTTGGCCATCGTTGATGCTTGCCGTGAACAGTTGCAACGCCTCGGCGTCAATGGGCCGGTGTCGCTGGTCGGCATGTCGCTGGGCGGGGCGGTGCTGAGCGAATGGGCGAGCCGCTATCCCAGCGAGGTTGAGGCCGGCGTGCTGATCAACCCCAGCCTGCGGCCTTTCAGCGAGTTGTTTCGCAAGCCGCATCCGCTGAACTATCTTGGCCTGTTGCTGCTGTCCCTG
>NZ_JBFUMO010001198.1:0-560 GCF_054049355.1 Roseateles sp. P5_E11
CCTTTGCCAGGGTGTACCCGCTGTACATCCGCAAGGCCGAGGCCAAGGGCCGGACCAAGGATGAGGTCGACCGCATCATCCATTGGCTCACCGGCTATGACGCCGCAGGCTTGCAGCAGCAACTTGACCAGTCCACGGACTTCGAGACCTTCTTTGCCCAGGCGCCGGCAYTGAATCCCAGCGTGGCCCTCATCAAGGGCGTGGTGTGCGGCATCCGGGTGGAAGAGATCGAAGACCCGCTGATGCAGAAGGTGCGCTACCTGGACAAGCTCATCGACGAACTCGCCAAGGGCAGGGCGATGGAGAAGATCCTGAGGCAGCCGTCGTGACGGGTGCAATCCGGCAGGGCGCTCCCAGGTCCGTTGACGCGTTCTCACACAGCCTCGGCTGATAGCGGACCCGCCGCTTCAGTCAACGCTTCCAATGGAAGCGCCGTGTGACCCTCTGCACCCCCAGGCAAGAAATCATGAAGGCTATGCTTGGATCAAGCACCTGCGGCAACGCCCAGTAGGCATTGGCCTCATCGTTGGGGTAAGGGCAAGAAGAACGCTGGCCAGGAT
>NZ_JBFUMO010001199.1:0-558 GCF_054049355.1 Roseateles sp. P5_E11
GGTACCGATATGGATTCGCAAGCGTCATGGCGTCAGGACTGGGAGATTGACGAGAAGGTCAACAGCGTCGAGGTGCCAGTGGCCTGGCACCGATCAGGCCTGTGTTTCCAGATCGAGTACGACGACATCCTGTGGATCCATGGCTCCTCCGACGTGTCGAGGAGCCGCGAGAAGGAGCTCATCCTGGAGATGGGCGAGTCGGCCTTCAACGCGATGAAGGCTGAGCTCGGGCGCCAGCTCCGTCAGATGTGGCGCGAACGCGGGTACACCGACTTCTCGCCGCAAAAAAGTGATGCCAGAGCTCCATGGCGCGCCGACTGGGCCATGAACGTCGACGAAAACGCCAGGGCGCAGGCAGTGCATTCGTCCGGCCTCGGCCTGACCATCCACCCCGACATTGACATGGGCTGTGTGCCCGTATGGGAAGCAATTGAATCCCCGCATTACGCCGACGAGAGCGCTCGCCTGAAGCGCGAGATGGGCGAAGACAAGTACGCCGAGTTCCTGGCGAATCGCCGCCATGAAGCACTGGAGCTCTGGTACGGCCTCGGCTACGGG
>NZ_JBFUMO010001200.1:0-555 GCF_054049355.1 Roseateles sp. P5_E11
GGCCGTGACCGAGCGAGTGCGCAAGCTGGAGGAAGGCGGCGTCATCCGCGGCTACCGGGCGGTCGTGGACGCCGGCAAGCTCGGCTACGCGATCCGTGCCGTCATCCGCATCGAGAGCATGGACGAGCCGCTGCTGCTGCGCGCGCTGGAATCCAGCCCGGAAGTGCTGACCGCCTATGACGTCACCGGGGAGGACAGCTGGATTTTCGAGATCGCCGTGCGTGACGTCGCCCACTTGAAGGCGGTGCTGTCGCGCTTCTGCCAGCAGGCTCCGACCTCAACGGCCATCATCCTGCGTGCGCTGCGCGAGCATGCGCCGCTCAAGCCCCTGCCGGCGGCCGAGCCCGAGTCCCCGCCGCCACTGGCCGCGGCCAACAAAAAGCCCCGCCGTAGCGGGGCTTGATGAAAGAAGAACCAGGCTCTCAGCGCGCGAGCAAGCCGTTGGCAGCGGCCACATCTTCGGGGCGCAGTTGCCCCGAGGCCTGGCGCAGCCTGAGGCTGTTGACGACGACGTCATAGCGTGCCTTGGCCAGGTCACGCTGGGTCGTGTAGAGC
>NZ_JBFUMO010001201.1:0-545 GCF_054049355.1 Roseateles sp. P5_E11
GCCCACGCACCGCCCGCCCACGCGCCGCCCGCTCCCCAGTTCAGCCCCAGCCGATCGCCGTCGATGACCGCGCTGGCGGGAAATCTGGAGTCAAAAGTGCTGGACGCTGTGGCGACGCTGCCGTTGGCGGCTGCAGCAACATTGACCGCCTGTCCTCCCGTTGCCGCCGTGATCACCACCACCTGCGTCTTGCTGTTGGTCAGGCCTCCAGCGTCGGTCACCGTCAACGTCACCGTGTAGCTGCCCGCCGCGCTGTAGCTCTTCGTGGCCGACACCCCGCTGGCACTCGTGCCGTCGCCGAACGTCCACGCGTAGCTGGCGATGGGGCCTTCCGCATCCGTGCTCCCCGCACCGGAGAAGCTCAGGCTCGCGCCCACCTGCCCACTCGTCGGACCGCTGATGTTGGCCACCGGCGCCTGGTTGGCCGGCGCCGTGATCACCACCGCCTGCGTCTTGCTGTTGGTCAGGCCTCCAGCGTCGGTCACCGTCAACGTCACCGTGTAGCTGCCCGCCGCGCTGTAGCTCTTCGTGGCCGACACCCCGCT
>NZ_JBFUMO010001202.1:0-542 GCF_054049355.1 Roseateles sp. P5_E11
GACCATTACTGGCAGGTCTACTTCGACACCCACAAGGCCGTCGTCGCGACCTTTGGCGCCGCCGGCTACCCGGTGCCCGAAACGCCCCTCGCGCCGCGCAATCGCTGAACCTGGAGAACCCATGGCTGACCTGACCGCCCGCGTCGCCGGGCTGTGGCGCTACCCCGTCAAGTCGTGCGCCGGCGAAGCCGTCAATACTCTGCTGCTGGACGGCGACGGCTGGCCCGTGGGCGACCGCGGCTGGGGCATCGTCGACGCGGGCGGCGAGCTGACCTGGATGGGCGCGCACCCACGGCTCGCGCTGGTCCACGCCCGGTTGGTGGGCTCGGACCTCGAGTTACAGGCCTTGGGCCGATCGTTGACAGTGCCCGGCGAAGGCGGCGACGCGCTGGAAGTGCGCGGCTGGAACGGCGAACGCCAGGACTTCGACGTGCTGCAGGTCTGGGATGCGGGCGAAGACGCGGCCGCGCTGCTCAAGGCGACCACGGGCGAGCCGCTGCGGCTGGTGCGCTTGAGCATCGAGGCACAGCGCCGGCCCATCC
>NZ_JBFUMO010001203.1:0-541 GCF_054049355.1 Roseateles sp. P5_E11
GTTGACACCATAGAGTCGAGCGTCGAGCGATTTGGCCGACACCAAATACCTAAAATCCCTGAGTGCATCGACGTTCATGATGAACGCTTCGATCACATACCGCAGGAAGAACACGCCAACTCCAGCCACCATTAAAACAATGGGCAACCACACCGGAAACAACGATGCACGGTTGACCTTTGACCGCAAGTATCCCCATATTGTGAGAAGCGAAACCGCTACCGCGGTCAGATAGACCGCTCTGGTTAGCGTGGCGATGCAGCCAGCGAGAAGAACGAGCCCGACAAGTCGCCAAGCAAGCCGTTTGGAGAATGCCGGCGCGAGAAGTGATCTGTAAAGACAGATCACCAGGGGAATACACAAAAATATACCCAGGTCGTCTGCATGCGAGAAAAATGCGGAGCCCCTGACGCGCCCTCCCGTCGTCGCATTAATGGAATTGACGGAAGCAGTGATGTAATAGCCGAACGAGAAAAGATTTTTAGTAACTGYCTGCGCCACCCCAATTGCTGCCATAACGACACCAAAAGCGACCAAATAC
>NZ_JBFUMO010001204.1:0-541 GCF_054049355.1 Roseateles sp. P5_E11
TTTCTACCCGAAGGACAACACGCCCGGTTGTACCACCGAGGCGATGCAATTCCGCGACCGCCACAAGGACTTCGTGAAGGCCGGCGCGGTGGTGCTCGGTGTTTCGCGCGACAACATGGCTTCGCACGAGAAGTTCAAGCAGGCCCTGGAGCTGCCCTTCGAGCTGATCGCCGACACGGAAGAAAAGCTCTGCCACATGTTCGGCGTGGTCAAGAACAAGATCATGTACGGCAAGAAGGTCAAGGGCATCGAGCGCTCGACCTTCCTGATCGCCCCGAACGGCATCCTGGTGGGCGAATGGCGCGGCATCAAGGTCGCCGGCCACGTCGACGAGGTGCTGAAGGCCGTGAAGGGCCTCAAGAAGGAAGCCGCCTAAGCCGCACAAGGCGCCACATGACGCGCGAAAAACGCGTTGTTTGCTGACATCGCGGGCCCCCGCGGTATGTGCATAATCAGCTCATGCCCCGGGTCGAATCCTTGTCACAGACTGCAAAGCCGCACTCATCCTGTGCGGCTTTTTGCTTTCTGGAGCCTGGATCGC
>NZ_JBFUMO010001205.1:0-538 GCF_054049355.1 Roseateles sp. P5_E11
GCACCAATTTGTGAAAGTATGTGGGGGCCCCCCATAACGTGCGAACTGGAGCGCATAAGCTGCAACTACGTGGCTCATAAGCTGTGTCCGACAACAAGCTCAACTCGTCAATGAAGAACGCCCCGCAACGCAAAGTTTCGGGGCGTTCTTTATGGCTGGAAGGTGCGGCCAGGTCGAGTGCGAAGGCAGTTGCTGCCTAGGGGTCAACGCGGGAGAGATCCGTTCATCGGCGAGGCCCTTGCTTATGTGGAGGCGATCTGGCGCTGTGACAAGTCTGTCTCCGGGCCCGTCAGACCCAAACTTTTCAACGCAATTTTTTCGACGAACTTTACCGATCCACCCGAACCTCTTCCAGCATGCAATATGCGAAAGCCTTTGGATACCACCAGTTTCTGAAGTTTTATTTTCGATATGCCGACCTGCTGGGCGGCGTGCTTACATGGAGTCCATTGATCCGAGAATGATTCGGCAGTAGCTCTTAGAACTCCGCTTTTTATACCAAGCTTTCGAGACAGAAATCCTTCGCGCACCAGAGTTG
>NZ_JBFUMO010001206.1:0-534 GCF_054049355.1 Roseateles sp. P5_E11
GAGCTGCAGGCCGAGCTGCTGCAGTTCGAGCCCGACCCCGTACTGGCCGACATGCTGCGCCGCCAGCACCTCATCGTGACCGAAGCGCAGGCCGCCTTCGAGCCCGAGGCTGGGGCCTATGGCGAAGGGGCTGGGCATGGCCCTCATCACCATGGGCATGACGACCATGCCCATGGCCACGCGCACGACCATGCAACGGCGTCGGCGTCGGCGTCGGCACCGGCGCGCAAGCCGCTGCCCATTCCGGTCCACGTGCACGGCCCCGACTGCAAGCACGACCACGACCACGATCACGATCACTGACACCCGCGCGCGTCAGCCGTCGTGGTCGTCCGGCGGCGCGATGCCGCGCAATGCCTGGGTCATGTGGTGGACGCTGGCTTCAGGGCCCAGCAAGGCCCGGCCGCGCGCCAGCACCTGCTCGGCCTCGGCGTCGCGCCGTTCCTTGCCGAGCACCAGCACCACGCGGGCCAGCTGCACGTCGATGACGCGCTGCTGAGAGCGCAGCATCTCGGCCCGCTCGCTGGCCGAGAG
>NZ_JBFUMO010001207.1:0-533 GCF_054049355.1 Roseateles sp. P5_E11
TCGGCGAGCCCACCGACATCAGGATGCGGGCCGAGTTCAGCGCCGGGATGGTGATCGAGCGCGTGGCGCTGAGCTTGTGGAAGTAGTTGGTGTACGTCTGGCCGCCCTTGGTCAGCGCGCCGTTGTCGCTTGTTGCCATGGGGATGAAGTTGCCCGCGGCATCCACGCGCACGAACTTGCCTGTCGCCCAGTCCTTGCCGATGATGGCCCAATAGACCTGGTCATCGGGCCAGCGGCCGGCRGTCTGGTTGACGATGTTGAAGGTGGTGCGGCCGTTCCAACTGCCGGTGTTGGTGTTGGTGCCGACGCGGTAGGACGAGGTCAGGTCGTTGAAGCCGCGGTTGACGAGATTGGGCTCGTTGGCCGTCAGCACCAGCGAGCCGCCGCCGTAGCTGACGTCGTTGAACAGCGTGGCCTGGTAGCCGGCCTGCACCTTCACGGACGAAACCCGGTCGTTCCAGGCAGCGCCTATCCAGCTCGAGTCCGCGCTTGCGCAGAAGCTGTCGCCGGTGTAGTTCACATCGGCGTAGAAG
>NZ_JBFUMO010001208.1:0-533 GCF_054049355.1 Roseateles sp. P5_E11
TCCTCGCGCCTTGCCTGCGCCCCTGCCTGCCTCAACGCGGGCCACGCCTCTGCCGCGCAGACTCCTAGCCAAGCGCCAGCGTGTCGGCCCAGATGTTCTCGGCCCAGGCCAGCGCGATCCCAGCCTCGGCCGACGTCGCGGCCGGCGACACGCCCCCGGCACCGGGCACCGCCTTCATCGTCTTTTCTGCCGCGTCGTACTGATGGACGGAAGCCACATGCATGGCCTCGGTCGGCGTGACAAAGCTGTAGCAGGTGTTCATCACCACCGGCGCCGGGTTCACCGCCTCACCCTGGAGCAACTGCAGCACGGCCGCCGCCGCGAGCTTGGCCTGCTGGTTGGCGAGATGGCCCGACTTGGGCATGCCCGGCGCCGAGAAAATCGCGTCGCCGACGACATGCACGCCCTGCGCGGCCTGCGCCTGCATCGTCAGCCAGTCGATGCCGACCCAGCGGCGATTCACGTTGGCAAAGTCGCGCGCCAGATCGCCGGCACGCTGCGGCGGGATCAGGTTCAGCACATCGGCCTTGACG
>NZ_JBFUMO010001209.1:0-532 GCF_054049355.1 Roseateles sp. P5_E11
GTGTCGGCCAGGCGACCCGGATCGTCGAKGCCGCCGATGGACGTGAGGATCTCGGGCGGGATCTTCTTGTTGAGCTTGACGTACTGGTCGAACTGCTGAGTGACGGCGCGGCGCAGGGCCTCGACTTCAGGCGCATGCTCGGTCTCGGGCGGAATGGGCGTGACTTCAGCAACGAAGTGCTCACCCGGCTCGGTGATGGACAGGGTCGTAGCGCGCTGCAGGCCTTCGACCAGCACCTTCACGGTGCCATCGGGCAGCTTGAGCATCTGCAGGATGCTGGAGACGCAGCCGACCTCGAACATGTCTTCGGGCTTGGGCTCGTCCTTGCCGGCGGCCTTCTGGGCCACGAGCATGATCTGGCGGCCCGCTTCCATCGCGGCTTCCAGCGCCTTGATGGACTTGGGCCGGCCCACGAACAGCGGGATGACCATGTGCGGGAAGACGACGACATCGCGCAGCGGCAGCAGCGGCAGCGTGATGGGGTCGGCGGGGAGGATGGGATGTCCGGACATGAAGACCTCTCTTTCTCAGG
>NZ_JBFUMO010001210.1:0-531 GCF_054049355.1 Roseateles sp. P5_E11
CACCAACGCTTCGCGCTTCTTCGGGTCGGTCTCGATGGTGGACGAGGCGGCCAGCGCGTCGGCCTCGTTGTTGACGATGCCGCCGTAGTTGGCCACACCGACGCCCTGCTCGCCCCGGTTGCGCAGCACCGGGGTCAGCATGATGTCGGCATCGGTCGAGCCCCCGCCCCAGCCGGTCAGGAAGAGGCTGGTGTCGAATTTCTCGACCTTGGGAAAGTACATCGTGCGCGGCATGGCGTTGACCTTGACCCTGACCTTGACCTGGGCCCACATGCTGGCCAGCGCGACACAGATGCGCTCGTCGTTGACGTAGCGGTTGTTGGGACAGTCCAGCGTGATGTCGAAGCCGTCCGGATAACCGGCCTCGGCCAGCAGCTTCTTCGCGGTCGCGACGTCATAGGGCAGGCGGGTTTCCAGCTTGGGGTCGCCATAGGCGCCGCGCGGCGATGAGGTCAGGCCACCGGTGGGCGTCGAATAGCCGCTCATCAGCTTGGTCTTGATGGCCTCGATGTCGATGGCGTGATACAGGGC
>NZ_JBFUMO010001211.1:0-530 GCF_054049355.1 Roseateles sp. P5_E11
CCCTCAAGGGGGCTGAGCCCGGACACAAACAGTCCTGAGGACTGTTTGTGCCTGGCGAAGGACAAGGCCTCTGGCCTTGGCAACCGCTGGTGGCCCGGCAAAGCCGGTTCCACGACGGTCGCTGGGTAAGGCACTACACGGCCGCGAGGCGTCGTTCGGCGAGCTTGGCGATGCGCGTCAACCCGAAGCACATGACGAAGTAGCACCCCGCCAGCGTCAGATAGATCTCCACCGGCTTGACCAGCACCTGGGCGTTGATCTGGTTGGCGATGAAGGACAGCTCGGAGAGGCCGATGATGGTGCCCAGCGACGTCTCCTTGATGGTTGCGACGAACTGGTTGATCAGCGAGGGCAGCATGTGGCGCAAGGCCTGGGGCAGCAGCACCGAATGCAGCGCCTGGCCGCGCGTCATGCCCAGCGACATTGACGCCTGCAGCTGGCCCCTCGGCAGGGCCTGCAGGCCGGCGTGGACGATTTCTGCAAGATAGGCGGCGTCGAAGACGATCAGCGCGACCAGCATGGTGCTGAAC
>NZ_JBFUMO010001212.1:0-529 GCF_054049355.1 Roseateles sp. P5_E11
GTTCGGGGTCGGGAGAGAAGAGGGCCGCCACGGGCGGGCGGGTGCAGACGGTCTCGACAGCACCCCCGGTGGCCAACCAGCCCAGGCGTGCCGCGCCGAGCGCGCCGCCGGCTTCGCTGCCGGTGTGCAGGACGACGTCGACCTGGAGTGCGTCGGCGATCAGCTGGGCCCAGAAACGGCTGCGCGAGCCGCCGCCCACCAGCGACAGCTGGTGCACCTCGGTGCCTGCCGCCCGCAGCGCGTCCAGCCCATCGGCCAGCCCGAAGGCCACGCCCTCGAGCACGGCATAGGTGCAGTCGGCGCGATTCGTCTGCGCCTTCAGGCCATGGAAGACGCCGGCTGCAAACGGGTCGTTGTGCGGCGTGCGCTCGCCGGCCAGGTAGGGCAGGAAGATCGGCGCGTGGTCTGAGGCGCTGACTGCGCTGTCATTTGATGAAAGTTCAGCCAGCAAGGGGGCTTCATCGGCGCCGACGAGCTGGCAGAACCAGCGCAGGCAGCTGGCGGCCGACAGCATCACGCTCATCTGGTG
>NZ_JBFUMO010001213.1:0-528 GCF_054049355.1 Roseateles sp. P5_E11
GGGCACCGGCCGCCTGCCCGATCTCGTGCGCGTCGACGGTGGCCGCGGCCAGGTGTCGATGGCGCGCGAGGTTTTCGAGGAGCTGGGGCTGGACCTCGGTCTCATTGCCGGCGTCGAAAAAGGCGAGGGCCGCAAGGTCGGGCTGGAGGAACTTGTTTTTGCCGACGGGCGCGCGAAGATCTACCTCGGCCGCGACTCGGCGGCGCTGATGCTGATCGCGCAGATCCGCGATGAGGCGCACCGCTTTGCCATCACGGGCATGCGCGCCAAGCGCGCCGCGACCCGCACCGGCGGCTCACGGCTGGAGGACGTGCCGGGGGTCGGCCCGAAGAAGCGTGCTCAGTTGCTGCAGCGCTTTGGCGGCGTGCGCGGCGTGGCGGGCGCGAGCGTGGACGAGCTGTGCAGCGTGAAGGGCGTGTCGCGCGAACTTGCCGAGGAGATCTACCGCGCGCTGCACTGAAGTGCAGAACGCGCGAGTTGGCCGAAGAAATCTACCGCGCGCTGCACTGAGGTGTAGAACGCTTACGC
>NZ_JBFUMO010001214.1:0-526 GCF_054049355.1 Roseateles sp. P5_E11
GGACGGGGCTCGAACCCGCGACCCCCGGCGTGACAGGCCGGTATTCTAACCAACTGAACTACCACTCCGCGTGGGATGAATTCGATACCGTCTTTCGACAATATCCAAGCTCATCAAACTTGGCGTCCCCTAGGGGATTCGAACCCCTGTAATCACCGTGAAAGGGTGGTGTCCTAGGCCTCTAGACGAAGGGGACAGAACTTTTTAAACAAACTGCGTGCCACACAAAAACCACAAGAGTATTTGGTGGAGGTAAGCGGGATCGAACCGCTGACCTCTTGCATGCCATGCAAGCGCTCTCCCAGCTGAGCTATACCCCCGGTATAAACCGGTCGCAAAAAGCAAACGGCCAATAAATTGGCCGTTCTTTTATCGGATGGACCCGATGGAATCCTTGGCGGAGYGGACGGGGCTCGAACCCGCGACCCCCGGCGTGACAGGCCGGTATTCTAACCAACTGAACTACCACTCCGCGTGGGATGAATTCGATACCGTCTTTCGACAATATCCAAGCTCATCAAACTTG
>NZ_JBFUMO010001215.1:0-526 GCF_054049355.1 Roseateles sp. P5_E11
TCCTCGTCGACGACCATGTAGAGCTCGTCGGCCTCCTTGCGGTCCGCCAGGAACGCGAGGACCCCGTCGAGGCTGGGGCCGTCGGAGGGGTAGCGGTAGGTGCCGCTGATGGGGTTCATGACGGCCACGCCGCCGTGCACGCTGATGTGGCGCTCGGGTGTGGCGCCGACGAACGTGCGCCCGCCCGTGTGCACGAGGAAGGTCCAGTAGGCGCCGGCCTCGCGCTCCAGGAGGCGCCGGAAGACGGCGAGGGCGGTCTCGCGGGAGAAGCCGGGGAGCTGGGCGGTGAAGGAGCGCTTGATGACGAAGTTGGCCCCTTCCCCGGTGCCGATCTCGTCGTCGATCACACGGCGCACGATGTCCGCGTAGTCCGCGTCCGGCACGTCGAAGGTGCCGTCGGTCCAGCTGACGGGACCGCCGGGGATCAGGGGCAGCGCGGTGCCGAGCGGCACGGCGGACTGCTCCCGTACGGTCATGGCGAGGAGCGGCTCGCCGTCGTCGTGCGCCGTGAAGCCCCGCTCGGTGA
>NZ_JBFUMO010001216.1:0-524 GCF_054049355.1 Roseateles sp. P5_E11
TGTGGTACTGGGTCAAGTTCACGACCAACGGCGGCAGCTACAACTCCGGCTCGGCCAACGCCACGCTTGGCGCCGCCTGCAAGCCGACGGCCATCACACCCTACATCAACGCCAACGGTGCGTGGACGCAAACGGCATCGGCCACCATCAAGACCGGCGCCTCGGCCATCCTAGGCCCGCAGCCGACATCCGGCGGCATGTGGAGCTGGAGCGGCTGCGGCACCGCCGGTGCAGCACGCGAGCAGACCATCCAGCCGCCCGCGGCCTGCACGGCCACCGCCACTTACACCAACAGCTGCGGCGCCAAGACCCAGCAGACGTTCTCCATCAAGGTGGGAACCTGGACGAGCGCGAAGTGGGGCGGCGGCGGCTACGTCACGGGCCTGGTCTTCCACCCGACCACCGCCAACCTGCTGTACGCGCGCACCGACATCGGTGGCGCCTACCGCTGGAACCAGCCCACGTCGTCCTGGGTGCCCATCACCGACGGCCTGGGCTTCGGTGGCGGCGAGGMCAGTTTCCAC
>NZ_JBFUMO010001217.1:0-523 GCF_054049355.1 Roseateles sp. P5_E11
TCTTTGCCGATCGCCTTCCAGTCGACGGACAGGCCGCCCGCCGCGCGGGCCATGAACCAGATCAGCGCCGCGGCGAACATGATCGAGAACGCCAGGAACAACGAGGCCCACACCAGTGCCGTGACGCGGTCGGAAACGATGATCGCGACGAGAACGCTGGCCACGCGCGCACAGGATGTCGCCACGTTGATCACTGAGGCGCGCCCCTGCTGCTCCAGGGCACTGAACAATTGAGCCGCTGTGACAGCGGTTCGCATGAAAACCAGTTCGCCCAGCAGGACGATCAGGGCAACGCCGAAGGCGACCGGCGTGGACGAGATCATCACCACCGCAGCAGCCCCAATGGCCGCGCCTGCAGACCCGGTGACCAGTTGGACGCTCAACGCATTGCCGAGCGCAACCGGTGCGTGTTGCGCTTCCCGCGCGACGCGCATCAGCATCACGGAGCCATAACCCAACCCCGCCAGCGGCAACAACAGCGAGGCGGCGGAATTGATGGTGGCCAATGTGCCGTACTCAGCAG
>NZ_JBFUMO010001218.1:0-521 GCF_054049355.1 Roseateles sp. P5_E11
GTCGTCAACCAGACCTTCCACCACGCGCTGCTGTGCCACGGCCACGGCGTGCGCGCGGTGCGCGAGTTCGGCGGCGCGGGTGCGGTCGTCGGCCTGACGGACAACCTGGACGTCTGCATTCCCGTCACCGAGACGCCGGCCGACATCGCCGCGGCCAAGGCTTGGTTCCTGGAGAAGAACGCCCATGTGCTGGGCGCCATGCATGCCGGCCATTACCCGGCCGACTACCTCGACCGCGTCGGCGCCGACGCCCCCCAGGTCCAGCCCGGCGACTTCGACCTCATCAGCCTGCCGACCGACCACCTGGGCCTGAACATCTACACCGGCACCTATGTGCGCGCCGGCAAGGACGGCGCCGCTTTCGAGGCCCTGCCCAACCCCGTCAACTACCCGCGCGCCGACAGCCCCTGGCTGCGACTGGTGCCGCAGTCCATCTACTGGGCGACGCGCCTGGCCGCTGAGTGCTACGGCCACACCTCGCTCTACATCACCGAGAACGGCTGCGGCTACAACGACGAGCC
>NZ_JBFUMO010001219.1:0-519 GCF_054049355.1 Roseateles sp. P5_E11
ACCTTCCCGCTCGGCATTCCCTACGGCTACACGCTGCAGGCGCCGTCATGCGTGAAGCAAAAGCTGCCGACGGCGGCGGGGGCGGGGACGAACCTCGCGAAGGTCAGTTGCTGATGAGCTGACATGAAGGCGCCCGCATCGTGCGGGTGTCTTCATGTCGTCAAAGCGCGAGCTTCGTCCAGTTCGGAATGCTCGAAGGCCGGCGCAAACAGCTCAAGTTCGGCCTCGAGCAGCCCGACGTCACGCGAGCGCGCGACCTCCCGCCAACGGTCGACAGCCGCCACCACTTGCGCCAGCACCCATCGAGCCTCGCCTTCATCGAACTCGAAGCGCGGCGCCTGCGCGAGCAGTTCATGCACGGATACGACCGGCCCCGAGTCTTCAGTCAACCAGGTCTTGGACTCCCGCTCCTTGTCCGGAAAGGGGTTCAAGTCAAAGGCASGCGCCAGCCGCCAGAGATTCGAGCCCACGTAGAGGAAGCCGATGTTGTGCAAATGGTCGTCGACGTTGGTGATGAGG
>NZ_JBFUMO010001220.1:0-518 GCF_054049355.1 Roseateles sp. P5_E11
GCTCACGACCCTGCACCTTGCTCAAAGCGTCGAGTGCGCCCTTGCGATTTCCTACTGCACAAAGTGCTTGGGCTTGAGAGAGCGCCTCGCCCAGAATAGCGTTTTTCAAAGGTTTARCGCGCAACGGACCAAGTGCATTAAAAAAGGAATCAAATGGCGTGGGGCTCAAAGCGATCTGAGAGAACCCCACCGCCCCACCGGATATTTCTTGCGTAAATACTATACTTCGATAGTCTTCAAGTGAAAATTCAAAATGATAACGACCAGCAGGCAACTTGATCATATCAACACCGAAGATTGTGTACCGATAGACCGAATAACTCCTGTCGGCGGGATATACAGCCAATGAAATAAAAGGCGCGGTGCTCCGATACGCACCCTCCACGATAAACCAAACATCCGTCGTTGGAGTTTCCGATACTGCTTGAGTCTGCGCAAAAGCACTGGACACGAATGAAAACGGAGCATGCACGCGCGAACCACTCGTTTTCCCGCTAGCTGGCGTGACTTTCGAACTG
>NZ_JBFUMO010001221.1:0-514 GCF_054049355.1 Roseateles sp. P5_E11
GGACCAGGCCGAGAAAGCGGTGCCGGCGTGGAAACCGAAGGACATGTTCACGCCGCCGACGGCCGTGCCGCCCATGATGTCGTGGTTGCCGTTCTCCTCGATACCGGTGCCGCCCCAGCCAGACACGCCCTGCTGAAGCACCAGCTTGCTGGTGTCAATGGTGCCGGAGGAGTTCATCACCACGTTGGCGCCGGATTCGGTGAACGTGAAGACGATGCCCGCGTTGGCCAGGCTGCAAAGGGAAGCCGTCAGGATTGCAGCTGCGAAAGAAGCCAACTTCATGGCGGATCTCCTCAAGAAATTTCAATGATCCCCACAATGCAACGGTCGTGCCAGGCAGCAGTATTTCTTAAAAATCAATAGCTTAGCGAGCTCACATCCCTAGTTTGATCTAGGGGTGTAAATTTCTTTGACATTCAAAAACCCTCAACTTGAGGGGGTGCGACAGTGCTTTTTCTTTCGCTCGCTGAATCCAAACGCCACGGCCGGGCGCTCCAAGGAAGCACCATCCACC
>NZ_JBFUMO010001222.1:0-511 GCF_054049355.1 Roseateles sp. P5_E11
TCGATGGTCAGCGTGGATGCACTGGGCAACGCCCTCGTTGATGCTGAAGCCCTGGTAACAGGAGCAGCTCTCGCGGACAACGGTTTCGTGCTCCTGCCCGGTGCGCGCGCGCTTCAGGAACGCCACGCGCTCCACCTCGCGCAGCTCGGTGCCGATGTCCTTGCAACCGCGGCATCCGCTGCCGCCGCACTCGATGTGGTCGATCAGGCGCTTCATGGCTGGCTACCCTGTACCGGGGGCTTGGCTTTCGCACGAGTGCGAGCATCRGGCTTGCGCACCGTCACGGTCTTGGACGCCTCGCGCTGCATGGCCCACTGGGCACCACGCACGAAATCCTGCGCCGACTTGTTGGACAGGCGCTTCGCAGCCGTCCATGCTGCATCGCCTGCGTCGGCCGTCCCATCCACTACTGCGGGGGCTTGGGCCGGCGTCTCGCCAGTGGCCCGGCAAGCGCCCCAGATCATGTCGCTCACCGTAGCCTGCGCGATCATGCCGTTTGCCTTCGACAGCC
>NZ_JBFUMO010001223.1:0-510 GCF_054049355.1 Roseateles sp. P5_E11
CCGTGGTCCTGGTGCATGACCAGGGGGATGTGCGGGTAGGCCTCGCAGGCGGCCTGGATCAGGTGTTTGATGAAGGGCTCGCCGGCGTATTTGCGGGCGCCGGCGCTGGCCTGCAGGATGACCGGTGCACCGACCTCGTCGGCCGCGGCCATGATGGCCTGCACCTGCTCCAGGTTGTTGACGTTGAAGGCTGGGATGCCGTAGCCGTTTTCGGCGGCGTGGTCCAGCAACTGGCGCATGGAAACGAGAGGCATGGGTTGTCCCCGGTGGAGTTGAGAAATCTGGGCCGACTGCGGTACGCACCCTAGGCCGTAACCGCTTCGTAACTGGTTGGGGATTCTATGGAGGCTGCCGGCCTTTGGGACGGGCGCGCGTTGACACGCATTCGGGGGTCAGGCAAGGCGCAAAGCGGAGCCGGGTGGGTTACCCGGCGAGCATTTGCAACGCCGCATGAGCCTCGAAGGCGGGTCAACCCGTAGGGCCGGGGAGATTTGCCACGCCATCCAGCGT
>NZ_JBFUMO010001224.1:0-508 GCF_054049355.1 Roseateles sp. P5_E11
GGGTGGGACGCGGTGAGGCGGATGACTTCCTGGAGGACGTCGGAACCCAGCTGCGCGCAGGTGGGCTCATGGGAGTTCGGCTTCGGGATACCTCGCAGACGGAGCGTCGTGAACAGTTCGGCGAGCTTCTCAAGCAGGCAGGTGAACGCTTCGACCGTGAGCGGGTTCGAACGATTGTCGTGGTCGATGGCCTTGACCACATCCCTCGCGAAGAGCGGCCGGCTCGCTCCCTTCTCAGCGAGCTGCCGCTACCGGCGGTTGTACCGGCAGGTGTCATCTTTGTGCTCGGTTCGCAGCGCCTCGACCTGGTCGGATTGCCACCCGCCGTAGCCGAGCAGGCCTCGGCCGCAGGGCGACTGGTGACCATGCGTCCGCTTAGCCGGGTCGCCGTGGCCAAAATGGCAGACGCTCTTGATCTGGACGCTGCGGTTCCCCGAGCGCGCATTGCGGAACTGAGTCTAGGCCACCCCCTGGCGACGCGCTACCTGATACAGGCTCTGTTGCGTGC
>NZ_JBFUMO010001225.1:0-500 GCF_054049355.1 Roseateles sp. P5_E11
CAGCTGGACGGTCTCACCAGCGACCAGCTGCGCGCCCTGTCTTCCAGCCAGATCCTCGCGCTGACCACCGCCCAGGTCAGCACCTTGAACACCGACGACCTCAACACCCTGACGTCCGACCAGTTCAACAAGCTCTCCACCGCCCAGGTCGCCGTGCTGACGACGGCCCAGTTGAGCCACCTGACGACGGACAGCCTCAACGCGATGGGCTCGACCCAGTTCGCCGCTCTGAACTCGGCCCAGTTCAGCGCGCTGACGTCCGACCAGCTGCCGACGATGGAGACGGCYGACCTGCGCGCCGTCACCACCGCCGCGCTGCGCGGCCTCTCCTCCGACCAGATCCAGACCCTGACCTCGGACGAGGTGGGCGCCCTGACGACGGSYCAGATCGCCRCSTTGACGACGGCCCAGGTCAAGGGCCTGACGGCYGGCGACATGACGGCSCTSGGYACCGCCCAGRTSGCCGCSCTGRGCTCGGCCCAGGTGTCGGCCCTGAACAC